>JBJTGN010000423.1:0-19229 GCA_046093905.1 Actinomycetota bacterium | reverse complement strand
ATTCGCAGTGGGTCTCAACACCCCGGGCGAGCTTCAAGAGGGCGCGACTGTTGTTGCCGACCTCGATCGTGAAGCCGGGTTCGTCGGTGAAACAATTTCACGTTGGTGGGTCACGCAAACTCTGAACTCCGTTACCGAATTCAACTACCAGGCTCAACAGCTCACCCCCACTCAGATCGCCCAGCAGATCACCATCGCACTTCGCAATCAGGACGGTGTGACCCTGGGCTTCTACGCGGATGGATCTGGTCACGCAGTGACCCCGATCGCCGTCTCGCTTCGTGAGGATGGAATCCTCGAAATCTTGACGTACGACAACAACTATCCCGGCCAGATCACGACCGTCGTGATCGACCCGTCGACGGAGACGTGGTCGTACGACATGGCTGCGACGAATGCCGATGTCGAAGCCGATGTGTGGTCGGGAAGCACTGGGACCATGGATTACACGCTGATGAGCGTGCGTGAGGAAGTGAACCCTGCGCCATGGTCGGCTGAGGATCAATCGGGAGAGATGAAGGGTTCGGCTCGAATCACCATCTCGACGCGAGGCCAATCAGTTCCCGGCGCCATCATCACAGTGGGTTCGGACACCATCGATACGCGAGACCTCTCGACGGTCTCGAACGGAATTCGAGTGTTCCCGAGCCGAGGTAGCCGAGGCACGGGAGTCACCGTTCAGATTCCTCCAGGTCTCACTGGTGTCAAGGTCAAGCCGGTGATAGGTAACTTGCTCGATCCGGCTGAATCGGGGATTCCTCTTCTGTTTGCCGTCGATGCTCCGGGATCGGGGTCACTTCTCGTGCGAGACACCGTCGATCCGACCGATACGTCCTATGACGACTTCGAGTACGAGGTCTCGACGGATGAAGACTTCGAATCGAGTGTCGATGTTGCTCCTGACGGTGAGCTCGACGCTGAGTACGCGTTCGGTGAAGAACTCATCGATGCTCACTTGGAGGACGGTCAGGACTACGACATCGCCGACTCCGAAGTCGAAGAGGGCATCGATGTGACGATCACCGACGAGGATGGAAACGAACTGTATGAGGCCACTTTCGATGGAGTCGATGAAGATGGCACTGAGGTCACCGAACTCGACTTCAACGAAGAAACTGGTGAGATGGATGTTTCCGATGAGTCACTCGAGGATCAGGACATGACGGACAGTTCTGGCGACGAGGGAGATGCAGACGGTTCGTTCGACGGTGAGGGTGACGCAGGCACCGGTGATGAAGGCGGCGACGTCGGAGACGGCGGTGACGGGTTAGACGGTGGTGATTCGGGCGGCGGCTTCGATGGCGGCGACGGGTTCGGCGGAGGTGACTTCGGCGGAGGCGGGGAGTAGAGCGGGCGAAACCCCGCTCTTCGAGAGGAGCGTGAAGTAGCGACTCGGAGCGATTCTGGATCAGAGGGTGGTCGGAGGATCCGGCGATTCGGGAAGATCTCGATATTGCTGGCCCTGTTCTATTGCTGACGTCGCCTCAGTCGAAGATGGCGTAGAGCGCAACGGGGTCCTCACCTGCAACGAGTCGCACCACGCACGTCCCGTTTCCACCGCACGCCCCTGCCCACCCAACGAATCGTGAGCCCGAGGATGCTCGTGCAGTCAGAGTCAGCACCGATCCGAATCGGTGCCACGACGTACACGAAATGCTGGCCACAGAACACGAGACTCCAGCTGGCGACGATGAAATGGAACCTTTGCCGGAACCTACTTTCTGAAGGATGATCCCACCAGCTCGCTCGAAGGTGGCGCCGACCCAGAACGATTTCGACATCTTCATTTGGCAGATTCCGGTACCGGAACATGCGCCGGACCAGCCGGTGAAGATGCTGCCGGGAAAGGCTGTCGCTCGCAGAGATACGGGCCAATTGGATCCGTAGACACCTTTCAGGTAAGCGTTCGAGCACAGTTGACCGCATTGAAAACTCGATGTCGTCGACGAGACGTATCCGTCACCATCACCCATTCTCGTCACGGTCAGGATTGGGTCCGCTGTGACGGTGACTGCTCTGTCGACCTCGATCGGCTCGTTGAGAACATCGACGTCGGCGAAGGGTACCGCCACTCGACCGCTGATCCGGGGTGTGATCGATCCCGTTCCTTTGCACGCGATCATCACGTGGTACACGGTCGGGTATTGGGCGAATTCGACCCCGAGTGATGGTTCCTCATCCAACTCACCTTTGGATGGTGAGAAGGTGCAGTTCTGGAGAGTTCCCGTGTAATCGAAGTCCTCGGGCGTCAGCCCCGACACGCCCTCGGAGAACTCGATCCGGTAGTAGAAGTAGGGAGCGTTGACGTGGGTGCTCGTTCGAGTCCAGTTCGCAGTGACTGGGGGCGAACCCTGGGGCAGGATTCGGTTCGGCACGTCGTTGTCGATCTGGCGAACCGGGATGACGATCATCAAGAGGGCCAGAAGTGCTGCGAGAGCCACGGCCACGACCGAAGCGAACCGCAGACGCGCGAAAGACATCCGATTCACAGATACATCGTATGACACGCACAGTTGGAGGGTCAGTACACGGCACCGTGATGGTGCCGCGATCCCATGGTCGTATCGTTTGTCCATGGATTTTTCGGTCACGACCATCATGTCGGAACTCTCGGGTCACCTCTACCTCGAGGGTCGATACCTCCCCGGAGCGGGTCAGAGGATCCCAGTCATCGATCCGGCAACCGAACAACCGACTGGAGAGTTTGCGCTCGCAACTCCCGATGAAGTGGATGCGGCAGTCTCTGCGGCTCGCCGTGCGCAACGAGAATGGTGGGCGCTCAGTTCTCTCGACCGTGCAGTCGCACTCCACAAGGTGGCGGAGTCTCTCGAAGCTCTCGCCCCCGTGGTCGGGGAATGCCTGACCCGTGAAATGGGCAAGCCGTTTCGAGAATCGAACTGGGAGGGTGGTGCGTCTGCCTCGTCCTTCCGGTACTACGCAGAATTGGCGCGACACGAGCAGGGGCGACTTGCAGGTTCGGCGATTGCCGGGCAGGTGCACATCACTTTGAAGGAGCCTCTCGGGGTGATCGTGTCGATCGTCCCGTTCAATTTTCCCGTTCTCCTGTTCGGCTGGCAGGCAGCAGCAGCTCTTGCGGCTGGTAACGCGATCATCGTCAAGCCGTCCGATCTCACTCCGATCACGATGCTCATCGTGATGAAGGCCTTCGAGCACTTGCCGCCTGGTTTGGTTCAGGTGATCACTGGGGGCGCCGAGGCCGGGCAACATCTCGTTGCCCACGACGGAACGCACGGTATTGCGTTCACAGGAAGTGTTCCTGCTGCGCAGGCTGTGGCGCGGGCAGCAGCGGATCGATTCAAGCCGGTTCTGGTCGAAGCCTCTGGCAACGACCCCTTCATCGTCATGCCATCGGCACCGATCGAGGTCGTCGCACGGGGCGCAGCGTTCGCAGCGTTCCTCAATTGCGGGCAGGTGTGCACGTCTGCGGAGCGCTTCTACGTGCACGACGATGTGTACGAGGACTTCGTCGAGGCGTTCGCCGAGCAAGCACGTTCGCTGCGCATCGGCAGCGGACTCGAAGCTGTGGACATCGGCCCCCTTGCTGCAGCCCGAGAACGAGATCGGGTCGAAAGGATCGTCGCACGCGCAGTCGAACAGGGCGCCAGGGTTGTGTGCGGTGCAAGACGGCCGACGGACCGCTCGATCGGTTGGTTCTACGAGCCCACAGTGTTGGAGGTGGCGGCTGACACCGAAATTCTCCACGGAGAGACCTTCGGACCCATCGCTCCGGTGTGTCGCGTCAGGAACTTCGATGAAGCCATTGCCCGCGCCAATGACTCGCAATACGGCTTGGGCGCAAACATCTACACCTGTGATCTGCACGAAGCATTCCGAGCGGTCCACGAGATCGAAAGTGGGATCGTGTGGGTGAATACCCCCCTGAACGACAATGACGCCGTGCCGTTCGGCGGACGAAAAATGACGGGATCCGGCCGTGAGTTGGGCGCAGAGGGGCTCGAGCAGTTCCGACGCTCGAAGATGGTGATGATCTCTCCGATGGCGGAGTCCGATCCTGAGTGGTTTCCCTACCCGGATGAAGACGCCTTCAGCGAGAGATCGCCGAGATGAAGTCATCCTTGATGGGTCAATCGACCCGTTGTCCCTCAAGAAGGAACATTGTTACCCTCGAGGGTATGAGAAAAGCCATCGTCGCTTCTGCATTCGTGTCGTTAATCGCCCTCGGAGCCCTCGTTCCCAGCGCGGCCTCTGCTGCGACGTCCGAAGAGATCGCCGGAAATCTCCTCGAGCAAGCATCCGCGGCACTCGCTGTGGACATCACTGATCCAGAGTTGATCGAAGAGTTGACCGATGGTTTGGAATTCGCGATCGAAGACGGATTGATCCCTGAAGACATCACCGATGAGATCGGCGACTCGATCGATGCTGGAGAAGAGCCGGCTGACATCGGCGAAGAAATCGAATTGAACATCATCGATCAGATCACGAATTGGGAAGAATACGCACCCGTCTACCGTGAAGCATTCGAGCAGGTTCGCATCGATTTCCAGGCGTGTCGATCGTCTTCGGGGTCGGCAAGTGGATGCGCCGCGGGCCTGGGCTTCCGAATGCAGGTTGCGACAGCGAATGACTCTCTCTAACGACTCCGTCTTCTGGAAGAACAACTCACCGCAGATGGCACAGTTCTGACCGACGAAGAGCGCGCCGCTCTCGAGGCTGAGATCGCTGAGCTCCGGGCGAAGATCGAACGCGCTGAGGCAAAGCTTGCAACGATGGACGACTCCGATCCGGCGGTGCGCAATGCGAAGAACGAGATGATTCGTATCCGCACGTCAGCCGATGAAGTTTCCGGCCGAGTCGGCGCCGGTCAGTCCGGATCTTCGGGCGGTTCGTCTGGTCAAGGCAACGGAAACGGCGGAGGAAACGGCGCAGGCAATTCCAACTCGGGTGGTGGGAACAACGCTGGTGGTGGCGGCGGCTCAGGTCATTCTGGTAGCGGCGGAAATGCAGGTGGTGGCGGACATGCCGGCGGAAACGGTGGAGGCAACGGCGGCGGGAACGGCAACGCTGGTGGAAACGGCAAGGGTCGGTGAATGATGACCACTTCTGGAAGATCCTCATTTCGTCGTACTTCGCTCGTCGTTCTGGCCCTTGGAGCGTTGACGATCAGCGCCTGTTCGAGTGACGACGAGCCGATGGCATCGGTACCTGATTCGACGATGATTCTGGCGACGGACGCTCCTGCTGACTCGACAGCACCTGAAACAGGTGAGTTGCCGGAAGATGTGACGGCTGCTGGAGTTGTCCTTGCAGCGACACTCATTGCCACAGGAAACATCGATGACGCCGTTGCATCAGGACTTGTCTCACCAGCCGAGGTCGACGAAGCTCGTGCGGCTATTGAGAACGGGACTCTCGACCGCTGGGTCCAACTTGCCGAAGGCAACTGAGGCCAACCTGCACTGAAAGTTGGAGACCCTTCAACGACACTTTTCTCCCGCTCCAAGTGTTCCTGTCGAAACCCTGACACTTGAGCCGTTCCTCACTATAACGCGAGACGTTATAGTGAGCTGGTGATCCAATCTTTCTCGGACAAAAGGACCGAGAGGGTTTGGCACCGAGAAAAGGTACGAGATTTTCACCCGACAACTCAACGGATAGCACTGAGGAAACTGTTGATATTGGATGCAGCCGAATCACTTGCTGACGTGAAGGTGCCGCTTGGAAATCGTCTGGAAAGAATCAAAGGTGATCGAAGTGGACAACACAGCATTCGCATCAACGACCAGTGGCGAATCTGCTTTCGTTGGACAAAAGCGGGGCCGGAAGATGTGTCCATCATCGATTATCACTGAAAGGTGTGATCATGAAGACTGTGCTTGAACCAATCCATCCAGGTGAGATTCTTTTGGAGGAGTTCCTCGAACCTCTTGGATTGACGCAGAATCGCCTTGCTGTTTCGATTGGTGTGCCTCCTCGTCGTATCAATGAGATCGTTCTCGGCAAGCGGAGGATCACAGCGGATACGGCACTTCGGCTTTCGAAATTTTTTGGGGTGTCGGATCGATTCTGGCTGAATCTGCAATCGCGCTACGACTTGGAAATTGAACGAAATCACATTTCGTCGGAATTGGACTCGATCGTTCCGCTCTCAGTCGCATGACACCCGTGTTCGCCTCTAGGCTAAGGACAGTGCGTTCGTAGCTCAATGGATAGAGCATCTGACTTCGGATCAGAGGGTTGGGAGTTCGAGTCTCTCCGAGCGCGCCAGATCGATTCGCTGGGTCGTATTCGTGAGTACCGTGGGTGTCCGTGAACGGGAACGATCGACTGGCATCTGTATTTCGGACGGAGCGATGGAATGTCATTGCCATCGTGCTCGGCCTGTTCGTCACGATGGCCGGCGTCATGCATTTCGTCAATCCCGATTTCTTCGATGACATTGTCCCGCCGTGGCTGCCGCCCAGCGAACGGTTCTGGACGTACGCGAGCGGTGTGGCCGAACTGGTCGTCGGCCCGGCCTTGCTGTGGCGACGAACTCGAGCTCGTGGAGCAATTGCAGCGATTGTCCTGTTCATCGCCGTCTATCCGGCGAACATCTACAGGGTGTGGGACGGGCGGGACCGTGAATTCTCCGAACGACTCGTGTCGTATGTGCGACTGCCGCTGCAGTTCGTGCTGATCTGGGTCGCACTGCGCATCTACCGTTTGTCGTCGACGTCGGAATAGTTCTGCGATCATGGCAAAGCGCCGCGTCTTGCGCTGGCTGAGGTCATCTGTTTGGGCCGATCGATTGCTTGTTGCGATTGCGCTGTCACCTCTCGTCGTTCTCGTCATTCGACAAGTGATGGAACTGGGCAACCAGGATGTTCCCTGCTGCGATTTCGCCGCACTCGAATTGGGAACTCGAGCGTTCCTTCGAGGTGAACAACTCGTGGGACTGTATTCGCGGGAAGGGTGGCGTCATCCAGGGCCTGCTCCGTTCCTGTGGTCGTCGTTGTTCCGTCCTCTTCCGGGGCATTCCTTTGCAGAACACCAGATCAGCGCGGCGGTGTTGTCCCTTCTCGCAATGGGAACGCTCATTACGGCATTGTGGAACAAGGTGTCAGCGGTTGGACGCAGTGTGGTGATTGCACTGGTGGCGGTCTTCATCTCGAGGTTCGGCATCGATGCACTGCGTGTGCCGTGGAATCCCTATGGAGCTTTCCTATGGACACTGATGACCGTTGTCTCAACCGTTGCCTTCATTCATGGTCGTCGGACGATGTGGGCAGCAATCGCTGTTGTGTCAGGGTCGATGGCAACGCAGACACATGTCGGTGCCGCACCCACGATCGTGGTGTGTTTCGTCGTCATCATGATCGTGTTGTGGAGATCACGGCATCGACCCGAAACGACACGCTCGGCCCGGGTTGTCGCGGGAGTCTTTGCTGTGATGTGGTTCCTGCCGCTGTCCGATCTCGCCTTCGGCAATCGCAATCTGCTGAAGATCCTCACAGGCACATCGGGGGGCTCAGTCGACATCGAATGGTCCGACGTTTTGAAAGGAGCAATGTGGCTTATGGGAAACAGTCCTGGACACATCGGTGAGACATTCGGGCCGGCAAGTCCCTTCGTCGAAGTTCGTCAGACCATCGTTCTCGACATCATTGCGATTGTCGTGATCATCGGTCTCGCGATAGTGGCTCTCCTGCGATGGCGACGTGATTCCATTGCAGGAACTCTGTCTGCAGTCACTCTTGCATCGTGTGCCCTCACTGTTGTGGCTCTGATGGTCTCCAATGGTCCATTTCTTCGGTACCTCCTGCTGCCGATTGCAGGCCTGGGATTGATCTCGTGGATCGTCGCAGGCCTCACTGCAACACGACTTCTTCAGAAACATGAACACAACGTGTTGCGGATTCTTGCGTGGCCGGCTGTTTTGGTGCTGACGGTGTTGTCGATCCTCGGAATGGACAGCGGCGAGTTCACCGACGCGTATGTCGATGAGGACGTTCAATCCGTTGTCCGGGAAATCCAGAGCTCATGTGAATCGTTGCCTGATCCGGCAATCGTCGACATTTCATCGACCGTCGAATGGTTCGATGCACTTCCCGTCATCGTAAGCATCGAACACTGCGTCAAGGTGCGAGTGATCGGTCATGTGGGATTTCTTGCTGGCCAGCCCTACCAGGCAGTCGAAGAGGCAACCCCCAATGTCTTCATTGGCTCGGATCGAGAAGATGCTCCCGGAACTGTCATTTCGGGAAGTGACCAGTTGAACGTGTCGACGTCACTATCGAAGGACTGACTCAGCCCCACGCAAAGACGGGCTGTTCGAGATGGTCGACTCGCTCATTGATCCGTCCTTCGATGCCCACCCAGCGCATCTGCAACAGCACAGCTCCGGTTGGTGCGTGAATGAGATCTCCGCCGATGGGCAGTTGCACAGCAGGGCGTTCACTTTCAGGTATCGAGACGAAGCGAGGTGAGTCGTCTCGACAGAGCTCGTGCAGCCCGATCCGATATGCATGGGCAACTTCGTCGGGGTTCGGGAAAATTTCTGCATGGGAGCCAGCCCACAGAACAACTGGCGTCATCAGATAGCCGGAGCGTGTTGCGTAGTCGTCGAGGTAGCCAATGTGATGCTGAACACCGAGAGCCAGTCCGAGTTCCTCGTCGAGTTCGCGCAGTGCCGCATCGAGTGGGGTCTCATCGGCATCGAGTCGTCCCCCGGGAAGAGCCCACTGACCTGCGTGACGATTCATCAGCGCAGCACGACGACACAGAAGAAACGATGCTCCACCGGACACACCGCGCATTCGACCGTCGAGACCCGTCACGTCTCCAGGCACACCGCGCAGAGGTTCATCACCGGGCTCATATGGATCATCTCGATCGTCGAGAGTCGAATCGACGAGAACAATGGCGACAGCTGCCCGACGAAGATTTGCGTCATCGAGTTGCAATCGTGAATGAGACGAGAGATGGGTGTGAATCCGGTTCTTGAGCACATCGTCGTAGACGAGCGGAGAGGGTGTTGTCATGATGCAACGATCAACGTATGAAGTCGCTCGATGCCATCCCAGACATCGGTGAAGCGAGTGGTCAATGGGCTCAGGCCGAGACGCACAATGTCCGGGGGGCGAACATCGGCGATGACGTTGTGGTCACGGGCAAGATCCTCGACGAGCCGACGAGCTTCGGGATGGTGAACAGCCACGTGACAACCCCGACTGTTCGGCTCACGAGGTGTCGATGTCGTCAGCCCGAAGTGATCGATGACATCGATGGCGAACGCACTGAGCGCCCGACCTTTGGCGGCGATCGCCGGCATTCCTGCTCGTGCGCTGAGCGCAATTCCCTCATCGGCCGCAACGAGGCTCAAGATGTGTGGTGTGCCGAGTAGGACTCGGCGAATGTCGTCGTGAGGTTCGAAGCCGCGGTCCATTGCGAACTGATCCTTCTGCGCGAACCAACCATGGATGGGTTGATGAGATCTCGAGTGGAGATGCTCTGCGATGAACGTCCATGCCGGAGCGCCGGGACCGCCATTGAGGAACTTGTAGCTACAGCCAACGGCGAGATCGACCCCGAGATCGTGGACATCGAATTCGATCGCGCCTGCGGTGTGTGACAGATCCCAGAGGACGAGAGCACCCGCCTCTCGGCACTGACTCATGAACTCTCGAACATCACACAGCTCAGCAGTCTTGTAGTCGATGACACTGCGCACGACGACCGCCACATCGTCGAGGTTCATGTCATCGGTGAGAGACCGAACCTCGAGACCGAGAGAGTCTGCAACCCCGCCGACCACGTAGCGATCAGTGGGAAACTCGTGATCATCGACAGCGATGACTCGCCGATCGGGGTTGAGACCGAGAGCGATGTGAACACCCTGGTAGAGATTGAGCGTCGTGTTGTCGTGTACCGCCACTTCGCCTGGTCGCGAGCCGATGATGGCCGACATGCGATTGCCGACCTGGCGGGGGAGGTCCAGCCAGTGGTCCCAGCTACGGATGAGATCGCCCGCCCACTCGGACTCGATGACCTGTTGGATACGGGCGATCGTCGATTTGGGGGTGCGGCCGAGAGAGTTGCCATCGAGGTAGATCAGCGAGTCGTCGGGAATCAGGAACTCATCACGAAAGGACGCCAGTGGATCCTGGGCGTCGAGAACTTTTGCGGCCTGTCGAGACATCACTCCGTCAGTTTGCCGTTGATGATCGAGATGAGGCGGCAAAGATTGAAAATCGTTCACGGGCGTACCGAAGTACCATCGAACTGTTCAGCGGGAGCGACCTGGATCGCTCGGAAGGTGGACGAGCGATGACATCGGAACACATTGAGAGCTCGAGACGAGACGGTCCGCCGGTGGTCCGCAAGCGATTCTGCAGCTCACTCGTCGTGGCGTGTCTTGCGACTCTCGCGTCCTGTGGGGGTAGTTCGAGTCCGGAGCCGGTTCCCGACCCTTCGGCTATCGAGAGTTCGTCACCTCCGGACACACGTTTCGACCCACCGTGCACCGACCTCGAGCCGGACGGGAGTCCCGTCCCCATCGACGATGAGCGTCTCGACACGCTGCAATCTCTCGGTGAGGAACCCGTGGTGCAAGTCGCGCTTCCCCGGGTCGTGAGCGCCGACAGTCTGTCGGATCGACTTCGTCCTCGTGCATTTCGGATTCCCGGGGGAATGCTCGTATCGATCAATCAATTCGTCGACGTCGATGATTCGTTCGGGGTACTCGTCGCGGTGAATGCCGATGGAGGGATCCGATGGCGTCGGTGCCTCGATCCTGCACCTGACACGATGGCTGTTGGGCTTGGGAACGACGTTGACGAGTTCCTCGTTGCCTGGATGACGGTTGCACCGGGCGGATCTGTGACCCGGAGATTCGAAGTGTGGTCGCTCTCCGAGGGGCGCATGACGCAGACGTGGGACGAACTCCTGGCAGCCAATGGTGTCTCGGGTGATGCGGCTCGCTACGGTCGAATCCATCGCCTCCAAGATGCGTCGATGTTGGTGATCGGCCCAAGTGAGGAGCGCGACATCATCGCCTCCGATTCGATGCTGATTCTCGATCTGTCGACGTGGTCGATCCGGAGGATCCCGTACCCAATTGATGCAATCGGCACTCCACTCGATCTGATCGATCTGGGGATCACTGTCGACGGATCGTTGATCGAACTCGAATACGGTTCGGGAGTCTCGGGAGGCTTGGTTCGGGCGGTCGAGTCGTCCGAAGGATGGTCGAACGATCTCGACGAGATGAACGCGTCCATTGGACCTCGCGTCGAGTTCCTTTTCGGTGAAGAGGTGTCCGTTCTTGCCGGATTCGACTCGCAGGGACGTGTGATCTGGCGTCGTGACGACGTGTTCGACATCCAAGCCGAGGGGTTTCGTGTGGGGATGGACAGTGACGTTGCGCTCGTGGCGGCATGTTCGGGAACGTCATCGGGTGAGGTGTGGTGTCCTGGACCCAAACTGCTAGCAGTCGACATCGCCACGGGAGAAACGTTGTGGCAGCGCGATGGGCGATGGGCTGTGTCGGTTTTCGGGGATGGACACGCCATCATCTCTGGTCCGCACACCGACGAGAGCATCGATGCCCCGCCACCGTGGGAGATGATCGATTTGGTGACCGGTGACCGCGCTTCGGAAACTCTGTGGAATTCACCGTGGAGTTTCACAGTTGGTTGTTGTGATTCGCCGGAAGAGGCATGGGTCGAGGGAGGTGTCGTGTTCAGCGTCGACGCCGACAGCATCGAACTGTGGTACCCGAAAGACCTGTCTACATCGCTTCAGCGCGTGGCGATCGATACAGGTCGCCAGCGGAACGGGTAATGGATTCACAGCGTCGTGATCCACTCCTGAAATTCCGCATCGAACTCTGCCTCGGTGAGCCCGAACGTCTCTTCGAACCCAGCGGCGAACGTATTTGCATTCACAACATTCGCAAAGAAGTCTTCGAGCACGACGTCATCCCCGAATCGCTCGATCAGAAGCGTGACCGCGAGAAATGAACGGTCGTACAGGTATTGGAACCAGTCCTGCGTGTAGCCAGAGACCCACAGCTCCTCCATGTCGACGAGACCGACCGCAACAGCAGGATTCGAAGCTCGATTTGCGAGTTCGGAGCGAAGACGATCCAATTCGGATTGATCGAGAGTCCCCGGTGTCGTTCCGTAGACAGTCGCATAGCCGACGTAATCGGCGACTCCTTCATTCAGCCAATTCGGAATCTTGTTGCCGTAGATCTTGGGTTCACAGGTGCACTCGTCCAGAAGTTGGTAGGCAACGACGTGAAAAAATTCGTGCGCAGCCACAGTGCGACCCTGCTTGCACAACTTCTCTTCGAAGCAGGTGAAGTTGATTGCGTCCACCCTCATCAGCAGCCCGCATGGACGACCCCAACCGACGGAATTGCGGATGCCATCTGCTCCGATGTCGTTGAAGCAGTTGACGTCCTTGGCCTTTGTCTCGGCCCACGTGATCGACGCCTCACCTGATCCGTACAGGAGGGCGACCGTTCCAGGTCGGACGACATATTGCTGGGCCGTTGTCAGGATTGCTTCGAGTGCGTACTGCGTTTCAGGCAGAGATTCGATTGCGGGGTCGACGTGGACCTCGAGTTGTCCACCCGGCTCGGGGAGCGAGGATGTCGTCGTCGACGACGGCGGAGGAATCGGCAAAGAGGATGAAGGTTCAGCACCCTTGTCGGACGCCCCACACGCTGCGACCGCGACAATTGACAGAACCGTCCAGATCGACTTCATCTGCATTGCTCCTCTCTCGAACGCCTCAGATCGTAGGCATTACGGCGGGAGCCGCAGGAACTGTACGCGTGTGCTCTCGGATGGCGAAGCGGTCGACACCCATCGACAAGACTGAACGGACGATGATGAAAGCCGATGTCTCGTGATCAGCGCAGGTAGAAAGCGACCGCATTACGCCTGGATCATGGCCACACTGACGTTTGTCGTCATCCTCGCTGCTGCGGGATTTCGTGCCACTCCGGGGGTGCTCTTCGAACCTCTCGAGGAATCTTTCGGGTGGGACAAAGCGACTGTAGGACTGGCCGTGTCGGTGAACCTCCTCCTGTACGGTCTGGTCGGACCGTTGGCCGCTGCGATCATGGTTCGCGTCGGGCTGCGCATGCACGTCATCGGCGCTCTCATCATCATGTCGGGCGGAGCACTCCTGACGCTGCCGATGAACGAACCATGGCATCTGGTTCTGACGTGGGGTGTGATCGTGGGTATCGGGTCGGGAGGACTGGCATCGGTTCTTGCGGCGACAGTGGCAACTCGGTGGTTCGTGCGTCATCGTGGACTTGTCGTCGGTGCGCTGACAGCAGCTGGCGCGACCGGTCAATTTGTCTTTCTCCCAGTTCTTTCAACACTTGCCACCAATCATGGTTGGCAACGCGTCTCCGTTGTGATCGCAGTCTGCTCGATGGCCGCGATCCCGATAGTGGCGATCTGGTTCAAGGATGCTCCATCGTCACTCGGACTTCCTCCCTATGGTGGCGACCACGTCATCGATCACGTGATCACGACCAATCCGGTAAAGACCGCCCTCGATGGTTTCCGCACGGCACGCACATCGTCGGCATTCTGGTTGCTGTGGGGATCGTTCGCCGTATGTGGACTGTCGACCAACGGTCTGATCGGCACTCACTTCATTCCCGCTGGCCATGACCACGGAATGAGCGAGACACACGCTGCGGCCCTGCTCGCCTTGGTCGGCGTTTTCGATGTGGTCGGAACGTTGGCGTCGGGCTGGCTGACGGACCGTTTCGATCCTCGGACGCTGCTGATGATCTATTACGGATTTCGCGGTGTCTCGCTGCTCTTTCTTCATCAGGCATTCGATGCTGCACACCTCGGCTTGTGGGCGTTCATCATTTTCTATGGGCTGGACTGGGTGGCGACGGTACCGCCAACGGTTGCGCTGTGCAGCCAGTTGTTCGGACCGACTCGAGCTCCCGTGGTCTACGGATGGGTCTTTGCCGGTCATCAGGTGGGGGCAGCTCTTGCTGCTGTGGGGGCTGGTCATCTTCGGGACATGACGGGCAGTTATCAACCGGCGTTCATCATTGCTGGTCTCGCATGCCTTGTCGCAGCCTTTGGGGTACGCAAGTTTCATAGACCGTCGGCTGAGCCCGCAGGCGAACTCGTGTCGGTGTGATCCGACCGACGGATTGCTTGTCGAGCCGTGATCAGTCGATCGGTCGACCCGTGCAGGGCGCACCCGAGCAGACATCCGTCAGGCTTCCATCCAAAAGAAAGCCGAGCGCCTGAATCAGCACGAGAGGTTCGCTACTGCCCGCACCGTGTGGGTCGTTACCGTAGTCCGGTGAGAATGGCGGCGTTGGACCGGACGGCGGAGCGGGAGTTCCGAAGTCCCACATCACATACGCAGACTCTTGGTAGGGATACGTCGGGATCGAGTCGATCCCCCAGAAGGGTTCGATGGCAGTCGCCCGCCCGTCAGCGAGAGCCGGGGCGTGAATACGAGCGCCGATCGTGCGCGCGAGAACGTCGGTGGACACGTTGCTCACTTGGTGATCTCCGAATGCGCCGACGAGAAGTACCTGCTTGGCCTGACGACCTGGAAGTGGGTCAGCGGTCAGATGCTGCGCATAGCCGGCGTTCTCGCCGCGATCCCACAGCATCTGTGCCAGCACGATCGCCATCAGCCGATCGTCGACATCGGTGTAGGCAACCTCGAAGAGCTCTTGGAATTGCGGCCAATCCGATGAGCGGGGAAGTAGCAGCGAATAATTGACACCGGGAACCCCGAGCACGGCTCTGGTCCACTCGGTCGAGACGGCCGTCGCAGCACCTCCGAGTATTCCGCCTTGGCTGTTGCCGACGAAGACCGCACCGTCGGTCTCGAGGATCGATCGACCGTTGGCATCCTGGAAAGCAGGATGAGAAGCGAACCCGCTGTTCACGAGTCGCCCCAGAAACTGGAATGCAACGTGTCCGAGAAGCATGCGGTCCGCCTGTTCGCCGAAGCGACTCATGTCAGCGAGGACGCCAGCAAGGTTTCCGATGTCTTCCGATGACATGCCGAGCCAATCGGTGGCACAGGCCGCAATACTCGACTGACTGGCGATCGCAGAGAAGAAGTCGACCTCTGTGCGATCTCCGAGAAGACCATGTCCATAGACGACCGTGGGCACAGGATCAGCAGCCGTTTCCGGTACGACGCATCGAAACTTGGCGTCGTACGTCGGAATAGTCGAGTTCTGTCGAGGACTTCCGTCCGAGTCGAGCGAGAGACGTCCACTCGGAGTGCCGTCGTTGTCGAGGTAGTTCGGAATGCCGAATGTCCCATCGATGGAACGCACACCGCCGTCGACGTTCACCTCGTCGACGGTGAAAGTCGGAGAGGCATCACCGAGCGTGCGATATGCATCGTCGAGGATTCTGATCAGACGCCCGGCGATGGAATCGCTAGTGGCAATCGTGAACTCCCAGGAGTCGTCGGCAATCTTCACGGGCTCACCATTTGCGTCGATGAGGTCGCCGATCGTCACTCGATACGTGTGACCAAAGGTCAGGAGTCGAGCCGGACGAAGAGTCACCAACTGCGACTGCACATCCAACTCGGCCCAATACGGCCAGGGTTCACCGGCTGTGACATCGTCCAGTGCGATCGGAGACGATCCATCGATCGACGCGCCGATGTCGTCGACATCGGGCACGCGAGATGCGGTGAGATCGACACCGTCGGCAGCGAAGACGACCGCCGACGAGGGGGAGAATCCATCGGCAGTGTTCTGATCGGACAGATCCATCGCTACGCCATCGATATTGACGGGGGCAGCGTCCGCGGGACTGGAAACCCGCAGGCCCGTCTTCGTCGACGAGTCGTCGACTGTGAGTCGATTCGAGGGGAAGGGTAATAGGCAGGATCGAACTCCGCTGCCGTTCTCACACGATGGAGGAGTGCTCGGTGTGTCGTCGTCCCTTGTCGACCGATCCGCAGAGGACACGCACCCGGCGATGGCGCTTACCACCAGCATGAAAATCACCATGGTCGCCGATGCTCTCGTTCTCATGCCGACAGTCTGCCAAGAACGAACTTGCTGACGAAGTTGCGATTCGTCGTTCAGGTCGGTGACGCCGGATGCAGAGCCACTTCGTCGACACCGACTCCATGACGGGTGATCGTCAGGCGCACTGGTTCCGGAGGATGAACCCATCGCTTCTCCGTCGGATGACGCTGAAGAAGCTCGCCTGTCGCGACATCGATGACGACCGTGGCGGTCTCGGCAGGTTCCAGATGCACGCGTTGAAAACCGACCAATCGTCGAGGCACGGAAGGGTCCGAGTACCGTGCATACACCTGGACGACATCAGCACCGGTACACGGACCAGTATTGGTCAGGTTGCACGTGATCCGATACCCATCGTCGGTTCGGGTCAGAACGGAACCCTCCATGACGAACGTCGTATAGGACAGTCCGTGACCGAATGGGAAGAGCGGTTCGAGACCGAGATGTTCGGCTCTCCACCATCCGTGCCAACGGTCGTAGACGATGCTGTCCGCGTCCCGATCGAAATGCGGAAGGTGGGCTGCATCGACAGGCACGGTGAATGGCAGTCGCCCGGATGGATTGACTGATCCAAAGACGATGTCAGCGACGGCGTGACCCGCTTGCTGACCTCCGTACCAGGCCTGCAGAACGCATGGCACGGATTCGACCCACGATGTCATCACCACAGCACTTCCCGCCTGGATCACAACGATGGTTCGATCGTTGACCGAGCTCACTGCTCGGATGAGGTCTTCGTCCTCGGCGCGCAGGGTGAGCGACGTTCGATCCCCTCCGACGGCGAACCCGAGGCCCCGTCGCCCAAGGACGTGATCGGGCCGAATCGTCGGAGTTCGTACCTCTGATCGAAATTGCTCGACGAGGTGGTCGTCATCTTTGGGCGGCAGAAGATGTCGAAGATCGATTCCTGGATCACCGATGAATTCGCCTTCGTCCTCCAAGGTGTATCCGACAACCAGAACCACGGTGTCGGCAGATCTTGCCAGGGTGATGGCTTCGGTCTCGTCCGAGCCATCGCAGTGAACGATGTCTGCATTCGGTGCTGCAGAGTGCAACCCCTCGAGCACGGTGACATTGTCGATGGAATAGACGTCACTCGATCCGCCGTCTCCAAGATTGACCGTGTCGCTGAGGCGGCCGATGACCGCAATCGATTGCCGCCGGGTTGCGTCGAGTGGAAGCAGAGGTCGATCTCCGACGGATTCGTTCTTGAGCAGCACGATCGACTGGGCTGCCGCAGTGCGCGCAAGGGCGATGTGTTCAGAAGCATCGATGTCCTCGATCGAAGCAATCGGGCTCGAGAGGATGTGATCGAATCTGAGAACTGTGGCGACGACTCGTTCGACAGCGGTGCGAACGTCGTCCCTCGAAACGGAACCATCGTCGATTGCCTGAGACAAATGCATTGCTCTTACCATGCGATAGGGCATTTCGACATCGAGCCCAGCGTCGATGGAGGCTGCGGCGTCTCGCAATCCGTAGATCCAGTCACTGATGACGAACCCTTGGAAGTTCCACTCGCCACGCAAGATGTCGGTCAGCAATTCACGATGTTCCCCGCAATAGGAACCGTTCACCTGGTTGTACGCACTCATGACACACGCGACTCCCTCGTCAACGATCCGACGGAAGTGCGGTAGGAAAACTTCATGGAGAGCGACGTCATCGATCTGGACGTCGACCCGGAATCGAGCGTTCTCCATCGAGTTGACGGCGAAGTGTTTGACCGTCGCCATCGCATGGCGCTGGACACCTCTCGTCAGTGCAGCCCCCAACACACCCACATGGTGAGGGTCCTCGCCGTACGTTTCCTGAGATCGTCCCCAAGCCGGATGGCGCAACAGGTTGACGCACACTCCTCCGAACAGGTTTGCTCCACGAGCTCGGAGTTCCTTGCCGATTGCGACACCGATGCGCTCTTCGAGGTCCGGGTCCCAAGTCGCGCCACGAGCCATGGAAACGGGAAAGCAGGTGGCGTTGCCGATGACGACACCCCGTGGTCCGTCGGAGAAGGAAAACCCGGGAAAGCCCAATCTGGGGACTCGCGCTGCCGTGAACGGCGCATCGTGGTACCCGCCTCGTCCCAGCATTTCGAGACCCGCCCACATGGGGGCATCGCCGTCCACACACCACAGGAGTTCGTCGTTCGTCAAAGTCGAGACAAACTCCGATGCAGCAACCGTCGGGTCGGCTCCCATCGCGACACTGCGTTGGGCGTGTGCAAACGCGGATGTCTCCGATGTCGAGCCGGTGCTACTCACAGCGCACGTCTCAGCGAGTCGAGCTTCTCCGAGACGACAATGAGGGCGTTACCGATCGACTCAGAGCATGATGGCGCTGCAATTGATTCTTTCAGCATTGGCACTCCCGACAATTCGAGGCAACGCCATTACGTTCTTTGACGTATCGTTTTCCACGAAGCCATTGACGAACGTCAATATAACCCTCGGAGGCACGGTCATGTCACGGGTCCAACTCGCTCTCAATGTCGACGATCTCGAGGCAGCCATCGCCTTCTACAGCAAACTCTTCGATGCGCAGCCGAACAAGGTTCGTGACGGCTATGCCAACTTCGCGATCGCCGAGCCCCCATTGAAACTGGTGCTCATCGAAAATCCCGGACAGGGAGGGAGCCTCAATCATCTCGGAGTCGAGGTGGAGAACACCGATCTCGTCACGGCGACGAACGACCGTCTGCGCGGAGTGGGAATGGTCACCGACTTAGAAGAGAGCACGACGTGCTGTTTTGCCGTCCAGGACAAGGTGTGGGTCCACGGACCTGACGCCGAACCTTGGGAGGTGTACACCGTTCTGTCCGATGCCGATGTCATGCATCCCGTACCAGAGGCGACAGCGGGTTGCTGTGGTGTCGAGGCCGCTGAACCCGTCACGATGGGTGTCAAACCGGCAACCTGTTGCTGACACCAACGTCGCAACGCATGATGCGAAACATCGACAATGTGTGAGCGGTGCTTCATGACCCTCACTGCAGATCAAGAGACCGAGTCGTCCCGTTTGTCAACACACGATCGCTTCCTTCCGCTCTGGATCGGTCTGGCGATGGTTGCGGGAATCGTCCTCGGTCGAGGCTTCCCGGATCTCGACGACGCTCTCGACAACGTCAAGATCGACACGGTCAGTCTGCCCATTGCTCTTGGGCTGTTGTTGATGATGTACCCGGTTCTGGCGAAGGTGAAAT
>JBJTGN010000422.1:0-4823 GCA_046093905.1 Actinomycetota bacterium | reverse complement strand
GTCGGCGGAGCAGCGCAAGTCAGTGCTGCGCGAAAGGACCGCGTTGTGCCGCATCGGCGAACCGACCGACGTCGCCGGTGCCGTTTCCTTCTTGATCAGCAATGACGCCCGGTTCATAACAGGAAGTGCGCTCGTCGTCGATGGTGGCGCAATAGCCCGCTTGGGCTCGGAATAGTGGTTTCCCCGTGGTCCTGCGGTTAGCGCGGCACTTCATTCACAGGAATTCGTTGAGCAATGCGCTTCGGTAAAACGGCGGGAGCTGCCGCAACATACGTCATTCTCGCGAGTCTGCAGCGCAGTGTGTCGCTCTTGATTCTGCCCTTCGTAACCCATGCCATGCCCCTCTCAGAGTATGGGGCGGCTTCGATTTTGGCGTCCGCATCCTTGTTGATTACCGCGCTGGTTGCCACACCGCTTGTGCAACTAATTATCAGGGCGGCTGCCCGAGGTGGCGAAGATGCACCTGCCCTATTACGCGCGAGCGGCCTCTATTGCTACTACGTCGTGCCGGCGGTGGCTGCGGCTGTTGCGATGGGGTTCGCTCTGCTGGTAACTGAATTTCTCGGCGTTTCCGGGCGGATTTGGGCGATAGAGATACTGGCGATCGGATTTCAGCCCTCGGCCTCTACATTTGCTTTGTGGGTCGCCCAGGCACGCGAGGACTTGAATCGATTCGCGACGATCTCGACCACGTCCGTCTTGGTGGCAGCTGCTTCCAAACTTGTATTCGTCGTGGTTCTGCATTTAGGCGTCTTCGGGTGGGCGGTTTCCGACCTTCTCAGCGCAGTTCTAACTGCCGTGCTGGCCTCGGCCCTCGTGCGCTTGCCCAGAGCGACGATCACCGCGCCGCACATGCGCTACTTCCTGCACTTCACCCTCCCCCTGATCCCCCACAGCATTTCACTGTGGGCCCTGACGTTCCTGAGCCGGCCGGCCATGGCAATCGTCACGACGCTCGAGCAAGTGGGCCTTTTCGCTTTCGGTCTGAATATCGCACAGGTAGCGGGTCTTATCCTGGCCGAGGCCAACCGGGCAGCGCTTCCTCGCTACTCCCGTGAATGTCTGCCGGCGCCGACCGGGGAAACGATGGGAATCGTCAGGTGGCAGATTATCGGCGCACTGCTGGTTCCAGGCATCATCGGAAGCGGGCTTGCCCTGACGGGGCCCTGGATATTCGCCGAGGCCTACTGGCCATCGTTTGCAATCACAGCGATCCTACTATTGAGCCAGCTCGCCTTCGGTCTTTATCTCGTCCCCATGAACTACCTTACCCAGAGTGCCGGACTACCGCGCTACAGCTCCCTGGCTTCCGGCGCCGGCGCGATTGTAATCCTCCTGACCATCGCAATCTTCGGGCAGCGCTACGGAGCATTTGGCGTCGCTTGCGGAACCGTTGCGGCTTACGCGGTCATGGCGGTGACCGCGATGTGGCTCACATTCACCCAGCACCTTCCGATCGCCTGGCGAGCATGGCTATCCAGTTGGCCGGAAATCGGCACCGCAAGTGCCGGCTTTGCCTGCAGCATCCTGGCGCTGTCCCTCCCCGTCGGGTCTAAGCTTTCTCAATCGAGCGCGATGGCGTGCCTGGCGATGATGTTTGTCGCAACGAGATTGACGGCTCGTCGGGCAGATGCTTAGGCGGGTCAGCCTCGACGCCCCCGCCTCGATCCGGCCCGGTTTGGATTCGCAAGGGGCCGGTGACTTCGACTTCGCGAAGACGGTATCCTTTCGGGAGCGTTGCCGATTTCGGAGAGGAAGGGGCTCTCGTGACGTCCCGTCAAGTCGCCCCGACCATCGGTTTCCAGCCCGACTGGATCGTGGTCGCGCTGCCATTGGTCCTAACCTCTAGGAACCTTCTCCCCGCTAAAATCGTGGCTCTCGGGCTGCTAATTCTGACGGCCGCCGTATTCAGTCGTAAGCCGGAGATCCGATATCCCGTCCATGCCGGTCCCATGGTGCTGCTGTTTGCATCGTTCGCGATTGTGTTCGCCAGGCCTCAAACTAACCTTATCGCCCTGACGACGTTCGCCCTCACCGGGGTCCTGCTGCTCGTGCTGGTCTCCAGAGTCGACGGCCGAGTGCTGATCAGCTCCTTCATCGACGGATGGGGCCTGTTCCTGTTCGTGAACGTTCTCGCGCATCGCGTGGGACTGAGCTCAGCGCACGCGGCCAGCTTCGGGCGCATCGGCAGTGGCTTCAACCGAATCACCTTCCCCCTAACCAGCGGCTGGAACTCGCCAGCAGCTATCGCCGGGGCGTATTTGGTCGCGTCGATCTTCCTCGCACGCGAGGGCGGATGGGGGCGGAAGTCCCTGCGAGTCCTATACGCGCTATCCGCGATAATGGTTTTCGCCGGAACGGGAACACGCAGCGCGATGGGTGTCGCGCTGATCATCGCAGCCATCGCGATATGGTTCCCGGCGAGCAGTCGTTGGATAGCGCAAGCAACAACGGCGTTTGCCGCCATCTCGGCGTTGGTACTTCCGTTCATCATCGACAAAGTGGCGTTTATTGTCAGACCCCTCTCTTCTCTCACCCCGGGACGAGGCGGCGCAACTCTGGAACAAGTCGCCCTGCTTTCGGGCAGGGTTGAGATATGGGACAGTTCCTTGACATATTGGAAGGTGTGGGTTAACGGGTTGATGGAAATGCTGTTCGGCTTCGGGCCGAATGGACAATACATCTCGGGTGCTTCTTTGACATATAAATCAGTGGTAGTCAGCCTTCGTAGCGATCCCGAATACGCGACCGTACACAACGCTTTTCTACAGGAGTTCTACGACGGTGGACTGATAGGCTGGCTTATACTGTTCCTTGCCCTCTACTGGACGAGCACCAGGTTGTCGAAGCGTCGCAGCGACTGGAATCCCTGGGCGTCAAGTGCGATTTTCGCCCTGACGGCTATACTGGTCGGAAGCATGACCGAGTCTCAGATGGCACCCGGCGTCCTGCAGGAGAGTTTCTGGATGATGATCGGTTTGATCGCCATTGCCTGTCAAACCAGGCAAAACGACGAACCGCAAAAGGCGAAGTCGATTCACACCGAATCCCAGCAGACCCTACCTGAGGTATCTGCGGGTCAGGCTGCCATCCCGCGGTTTACCTAGCCCCTTCACGACTCCGTCTGATCTAGCGGCCAAACGGCATGGGACCATATCACCGAACCGGCGAAGTCGATTCCGCTTCGGAGTCCGCCACGACGGAAATCCTGATCGCATCGCTCGCTTGTCTGCTCTTCCTCTTCAACCTCGTTGCCGTGTCAACGCTGTTATTGATAATCAAGCTCCCTGTGACCCCGGCGAACACCGCGCTTGCCGCACTCCTGACCTTGGCCTTCGTCGCTGCGAAATCAAGTCGCAAAGTCTGCACTAGCGCAGTCGCTTTCGGCCTGATCGCGGTCACGGTGGCGCTCGTTTCCTTCTACTACGACCCATCTTGGGACGGCAACGTCTACCACAAACTGAGCGCCGGGCTTATCAAAACCGGCTGGAATCCCGTCTACGAGCAATTCAGGGATTACGCCAATGGATCGGGTCGATTTCTTCAGCGCAATTGGGACGGTTTCTACGACGGGTATCCCAAAGCGAGTTACATCATCAGTGCCTGCCTCTATGCCGCCACCGGAAGCATCGAGTCAGGCAAGGCGTATACGCTCCTGGCTACGATTGGCGCGGTCGGAATCATCGCGGTTTTTCTCGCGGAAATAAGCAGGGGCAAAGTGCGGCTTGGACAGAGCGCACTCGTTGCCGTACTCATGTGCGTCAATGCCGCGACGATGGGTTCGATCGTCACCTCCCAGAACGACGGATTCTTAGCAGTCTTGATCTTCACGACCCTCCTGAGTTTCATCTACCTCACCGTCGACGACTCCGGGCGATACAACCGGTATGCATACTTGGCTATCTTTGTATGCGTCACACTGGGAGTTAATCTCAAATACTCGGCGCTCTTTCCACTCACGATCATGTGCGTATCGTTCCTCGCTCTCTTGATCGTGTCACGGGTTTGGCCGAAGTGCGGGTGGATGTTCCCCACGGTGGCCACGGTCGGCCGGAACCTCGGATTCTTACTTGCGACGGCCTTCTGCGGCTTGGTTTTACTCGGCGCGACTTCCTACCTGCGCAATTTATTCATTTACCGCAATCCGCTTTATCCCATGATCGGAGCCAACAAAGAGGACGTTCTCGGCGTGGCGTTACCCCCGGCGTTCAGAGGTCTATCACCGATAAGGCAGTTTTTCGGTTCCCTGTTCTCGGCGGTTTCCCACGACCCCCAACTTACTTCGATTCCTCTGAAATTTCCGTTCACCTTCACTTCGGTGGAGGCTCGCAGCAGCTTGTACTGGGGGGCGCGAACAGGAGGTTGGGGCATCTGGTTCAGCGGGATTATGTTGGCCTCCCTCGTGGCATACGCGTTTGCCGCACCTCGGGCGGGAAAGGCGCTCAACACTGCGTTCGCGGCGGTGGTGGCCGTTAGCGTGATCCCAGCCTTCTTCATTCCGGGTCTGGGCATCGCGCGGTATTGGCCACTGCCCGCGCTGATTCCCCCCTTCTTGCTGTTCATGTTGTTCGCAATCGGCGGCATCAAGGGTTCGGGAATCCTTCTTGCCGTCACAGCCCTCGCTGCTAATATGCTGCCGCCCGCCGGAGGACTGCTTTTGACAAGCCGACAGTCCCTGCGAGTTCATCACGAGTTCACCCGCCTGCAGGCTTATGAGCGGCAGGGCGGACAGCTGGCAATATCGTTGGGGCCGCCGTATCTCGCCGAGCGCGAAAACCCCTCGGCGGAGGCCTCCGGGTATCGTCGGTTACACGTTACAGAGG
>JBJTGN010000421.1:0-14768 GCA_046093905.1 Actinomycetota bacterium | reverse complement strand
CCTCCATTACAGACAGATCGGCGCGAACGGGAACTCGAGTCACGACGCGAAAGGCTACCGAACCGACTCGACCGACTTCTCGGAGCATTTCGCAGCGCCTACAGGCGCAATGTGCGGACAACCTAAGGTGAAATGGTGACTTCGATCGACCTCTCCTCCATCGCCGCCGAACTCGCAGTCATCGCTGATGCTGTCGATCGGTACGGACAACGCGTCACCGATCTCGTTCAAGGAGAACTCCCGCGTCTCGATCCCGAGGGTCGCCACGACGATCTCTTGTCTGCTCTCCACGAGGCCGAAAGATCACTTCGGGTCTCACATCGTGGACTGACCCGGTCTCAGCGCCTCGCATCACAATGAGAACTCTTCTTTCACAGCTCCGGGGGCTGTATCAACGCCTTCGATCGGCGCTGTTCGCCGTCGGAGTCGAGGTGCGACGAGTACCTCGCCTTGCGCGCTCCGATCAACGGTCGCAAACCGACGGACCTTCCCCAACCAGCTGGATCATCGAACTCGTCGGTTCCTCCGCCGTCGGCAAGTCGACCTTTGTCGAGTACCTGCGAAAGACAGCGAGCCCCACGGACGAGTTCCTCGTTCTCCCTCGAAAGTTCCGCGTGCAACATCGTTCCCTGTCCAAGACCCAATGGAACGAGTCCGATCGACGGTGGCTCGACCTCTGGGCTCGCCACCAGGAAATCAAAGATCTCTCCTGGATCCATCCCTGCGAACTCGACGCCGAGGACTCCAAGGTCCTCCGAGACGAACGTACGATCCGAACGCTCGGAGCTTCACGGTCACTCGTCGTCGATCACTCGCTTGCCTTGTTCTTCAGCAATGCCCTTCGTGCGTTCGCAGACGATCGCGTGGAACTCTTTGATGATCTTCTATCGCGAAGAGTCGTCATCGTGTGCCGAGCCGACTCGTCCGTCATTGTCGAAAGAGTCCGCAAACGATCGACACGCGGCGTCACACGAGCCGCCCACATTGGCAAGAATGATGAGGAGCTGCTCGAACAGCTGCGGTTGAACCTTCGCTACTGGATGAATTATGGAGAACTGCTCGCTTCGAAGGGCATACCCGTACTCGTGCTGGACCTTGGCAAATCGCTCGGAGAGTCGAAATCGAAACTTCAGCAATTCATCCGATCGTTGGAGTGATGTCAACTGTCTCCAGAGACGTCAGCCTTCCGCTGAAGCGGCTGTACGACGAGATGAGCGGCGCGTCGTCGGACCTTCGACGGGAACGCCAGCCGAGGGGCAGATGTCTGCAAGTGTGCACTCACCACAGCGCGGCTTTCGCGCGTCGCAGACCCTGCGCCCGTGCAAGATGAGCCGAAGGCTGAACGTCCCCCACTCGTGTCCGGGCAGATACGAGCTCAACTCGTGTTCGACCTTGACGGGATCGTGGTGGTCGGTCAATCCGAGTCGCCTCGAGAGTCGGCCGACATGCGTGTCCACCGGCAGACCCGGGAGATCGAACACCACGCTTCGCACAACGTTTCCCGTCTTGCGGCCGACACCGGGCAGCGTGACCAGATCGTCGAGTTCGTGCGGTACGGAACCTCCGAATCTCTCGACAACACCTCGAGCCATACCAATGAGATTGCGGGCTTTGCTCTGATAGAAACCCGTCGAGCGAATGATCTTTTCCACATCGGGTTGGTTGGCCTTCGCAAGTGACTCCGGATCCGGGTAGGCATCGAAGAGCTCCGGCGTCACCATGTTGACTCGGACATCGGTGCACTGAGCAGAGAGAATCGTCGCAGCCAGCAACTCGTACGCATTGCGGTGAGTCAGTTCGCATTCGGCTTCCGGGTAGAGGCGCTTCAACCGACGAGCGATCAGGCGTGCCTTCTGTCGTCTCTCGGACTGCTCCACAACCTCAACGGTAGGGTGACGGCGTGCACATTCTCGACATCAAACGCCAAATGCAGGCTGATGATCTCGCGATTGTGCGCGACTTGATCGGGGCAGCCGAACGAGCAGATGGACACCGACCGTTGTCCGATCACCTCTGGCTCGATCTCGTCGACGGTGGGCGCGAGGGTTTCGCCGGTCTCGTCGCGTGGGAACCCGGCCACGATCATCCGGTCGCGTATGCCCAGATCAGCAAAGGTCACGACTCGTTCTCACTCGAACTCGTCGTCCATCCCCATCATCGCTACGAAATGAGTCTGATCGGCCCCGAAATGCTGAGGGCGGCCATCGACGAAGTTGCTCAGGGGGGTGGCGGTCACCTGCACTGGTGGGTGTTCGAGCCGACGATCAGCCATGACGAAGTAGCCCGACTCGTCGGACTGACACCCGGGCGGATCTTGCATCAAATGCGCAGACCGCTTCCCCTGGAGGAATCGCATTCTCAGCTCGACGTGCGAACCTTCCGCATCGGACACGATGAATCAACTTGGTTGGAAGTCAACAATCGCGCCTTTGCTCATCACCCTGAGCAAGGCGGCTGGAACCTCGAAACTCTCGAGTCACGCATGGCCCAACCGTGGTTCGATCCGAGCGGGTTCATCATTCACGAAATCGACGGTCGAATCGCCGGATTCTGCTGGACGAAGGTCGATCCCGAGGTGAATCCTTCACTCGGCGAGATCTATGTGATCGCAGTCGACCCTGACTTCCACGGTCACGGGCTCGGCGCAGCTCTTGTGGTTGCCGGGCTCGACAACATGGCACGTCGAGGAATCACCGAGGCGATGCTGTTCGTCGATGCCGAAAACCGACCCGCTGTCGAGATGTACGAACGACTCGGCTTTCGAGTCACTCGGACCGATCGCGCGTTCGTTGGCGACATCGCGGCACAACTGAGAACTGATGTCACGAATGATGCCGAATCACGAACGAACTGAATGACTGGCCAGCCATGACCGCCAAGACCCTGTACGACTGCACACGCGAGGACCTCATCTCCTCTCTCGTCGGTCAACCGCGATATCGGGTCGATCAGATCTATCGAGCTCTGTACGCAGAGTTCAAGTCGCCATCGGAAATGACCACTTTGCCCAATTCACTGCGGACGGAGCTGGACATCGCTCATCCCTGTGCTCTCGCGCCCGTCACCGAATCCGTCTCCGATGACGGCTCCACGATCAAGTTTCTCTGGGAGCTTTCGGGTGGCAGCCGAATCGAAACTGTCCTGATGCACTACCCCGATCGTGCCACGGTGTGTGTCAGCACCCAATCGGGGTGCGCTATGGCCTGTGGCTTCTGTGCTACAGGCCAGGCAGGCTTCACGCGCCACCTGACTGCGGGAGAAATCGTCGAACAAGTGGTGCGCGCATCACGCCGTGCTCGCGATGCCAACCGTCGAGTGACGAACATCGTCTACATGGGAATGGGTGAACCTCTCGCCAACGAAGAGCCGGTATGGCAGTCTCTCGTTCGAGTTCACGATGACATCGGTATCTCGGCTCGACATCTGACTGTCAGCACAGTCGGCATCGTGCCCGGCATCGAACGACTCGCAGATCGTCCGCTCCCCGTGAATCTCGCGGTCAGTCTGCATGCTGCCAATGACGAACTTCGAAACGAACTCGTCCCGATCAACCGGCGCTATCCCCTGGCCTCCCTCGTCCAGGCGTGCGGCAATTACCTCGAGAAGAAGGGGCGTCGTCTCACATTCGAATGGGCGCTGATCTCCGATGTGAACGACCGTCCGCAAGATGCATACGAACTTGCCGACCTCTGTCGCTCGCTGCGAATTCCAGCACATGTCAATCTCATCCCCCTGAACCCAACCCCTGGCTATTTGGTCCGCGGCTCATCTCCCGATCGAGTGCGAGCTTTCTGCGACCGACTGCAATCCCTTGGGGTCAACGCAACAATTCGTCGGAACCGGGGCACCGACATCGCCGCCGCTTGTGGGCAGCTGGCCGCCGGCCAGCCCGTTCGGATCACGACACGACGGTCCTGAGAACACAGCAGGCAATCGACGTCTCGTCGAAGTGCCGTGGCAGGTGGCTCAATTCTTGTCGGGCTCTGTGATCAGGTACGACGGATTGGCAACTGCGACCTTGTCGACGACGCTGTCGCGAACAACCTGTGCGACATCGTCGATGCGATCATCGAGCCGACCTGAACGAATGGCATCTGCCAGCTCCCTGTCGTGGGCGACCCCAAGAGTCTCCAGACGCTCCAGGTGCCTACGACTGTGTCCTCGACCGGATTTCAGTTCGCGCTCGACAATCGAAAGGACATTGACCGCGACCCGAGTGTGGAATTGGAGTCGTCCAATCGTGCCTGTCATGACATCTCGTTCCATCCATTCGCGCACCGATTCGACGAGTTGCGTGGTGCTCGGGACGTCGTGCACGGTCGGTTGCTCGTCGTCGACGACGACAGGATGGTTCCATGACGCGGGCGACGTCGGCTTCGATTCAGACGTCCATCGTCCGTCGAGAAGAAGGAACAAGTCGTACTCGTTTTCACAAACTCTTCGACCGATCGCCGCCATCTCGTGACTGCGATGAAACCCGAGAAGGTGCGAGCTGGTTTGAATCATGCACATGATTCCCCATTTGAGCGTTCCGAGAACCTCCCACCACAGCACATCAGCTTCGCTGATCTCGATGCCGCTCGCCTCCTGGTACGCAGCAACGAGTTCGTCGTATCGCCCGAGGCCCGCAACCGGGAGCGAGGAACCGAATCTCCACGCTCTCACGCACAGCCATCCCAAGTCCTCCATCGGGTCGCCGACATGGGCCAACTCCCAGTCGAGAACTGCCGCAAGTCCCGACTCGTCAACCATGACATTGCCCAAACGAAAATCGCCATGAACGAGAGAACGTCTCTGGGATGCTGGCCTGTTCCGCTCCAACCATGCAAAGGCCAATTCGAATGCGGGGTGGGATTGTCCGAGTGAATCGTTCAGGTTGTCGAGAGTCGTTCGATACTGCTCGAGTTTATCAAAAGCTGGTAGGCCGCTCAGATAACTGGCGTCGATCGCATGTAGGCGAGCGAGGGATTCAGCCATCTGCCCGATGAGCGCAGGGCGCGCAGCAGAGAAGCGCTCGTCCCTCAGAATCTTTCGTGCAATCGTTTCGCCCGGGACATGGGCCGACACCATGAACTTGGCTCCCGACGACATCTCACCACTTGTGATCAATTTCGGGACTCGTACACCGGCTTCGAATGCTGTTTCGAGCACTCGAGCTTCGATCAACATGTCTCGAACGTCTCCCGGACGTTGCCGTTGCAGAATCAACGGACAACCGTCTGCCAGAAAACTCCATGTCTCTCGAGAAGCTCCACCGCTCAAGCGCGTGACGTTTTCGATGGACCCTGCGCCGACGATGGCCCGAAGTTCCTCCTCGAGCGAGATGGAGTCGCTTCGGTTCGATCCTCCGGGGTTGTTCATGTCCCCACATTGGCAGATCCCCTACTCCTAACCTGAATGCCGATGAAATTTTCTCCCACGGATGCGCAGCCACCGGACATCGTTCCGTTGAAACTGGAATCGATCAGCCTGTACCGAGACGGTGCAACGATCCTCGACAACATCCATCTCACGGTTGCCAAGGACCAACGTTGGCTGGTGCTCGGTGCAAATGGATCGGGGAAGACGTCTCTCGTCCGTATCGCTGCCCTATACGACCATCCGTCCTCGGGCCGCGTCGAAATACTCGGTGAGACGCTCGGTTCAACCGATGTGCGTGCCCTCCGAAAGCGAGTCGGCTACTTGTCCGCGTCCCTCGCCGACAGTCTTCGTCCGCAATTGACTTCGCTCGCAGCTGTGATGACGGCAAAAAATGCCGCTCTCGAACCGTGGTGGCATGTCTATGACGATGCAGATCGTCGAGCTGCAGACATCTGCCTCGAACGTATGGAGATCGTGCACCTACGCGACCGGGAAATCGGATCGCTGTCATCGGGCGAATTGCAGCGTGTCCTCCTTGCGCGCACCCTGATGAATGATCCAGGAGTCATCGTTCTCGACGAGCCAAGTGCCCGTCTCGATCTCGGGGGTCGAGAACAACTGATCCAATCGCTCACAAGTTGGACAACCGATCCCCACTCCCCGCCTGTCGTGCTCGTCACCCATCATCTCGATGAGGTTCCTCCAGGTATCACCCACGTCCTGATGCTCAAACAGGGACGAGTCCTCGTGAGCGGACCCATCGATTCATGTCTCGATGCTCAGTCGTTGTACGAGTGCTTCGGCATCGAACTTCGTCTCGAACGTCGCTCGAACGGCCGATTCAGCGCCTGGTCATAGTCGAGTGCTCCCGGCGACAAGGTCGGTCAGCCGCTGTTTACTCGCTTCGATCTCGTCGCGCAGGAGACGCTCGATGGCCCCCGACCACAGTCGACCTTCGTATTCGAAAACTGCCGACAGGTTGGACCGAGCGAGTGGGTCTCCCTGGTGTACGCGCACATCCAGTCTCCAGACTCCGTGATCGACTCCGTCGAGTTCCCGTCGCTCGAAGCGAAGATGTCCGGAGTCGGAGGTTGGAACCTGAATCATCCGCAAGCGCTTGGAACGGGCAAAGGGGCCGATCTTTCCACGCAGTTCCACCTGCCACGCGCGTGGTGAATCCGATGGCGAGGGCTCTTCTTCGACTCGATGAAGCACTCTCGTCCACTGTGGAAACGTGGACAGATCGGAAACCCAGACAAGGACCGATTCGAGGGGCGCATCGAAATCGTGGACGACTTCGATTCTCATGGGCGCAACGTCAAGCGCTCTCGTCGACAACTCGATGAGTCGTCGGCCTCATGAGTTCCTTGGAAGCATCGTGTCTGCCGGTGTTGCGCTTGCCGAATGCTCGCCGAAGGAGTGGACCTGTGGCATCGAGGAGGCTGCTCAGACCATCATCGTCGTCCGACGGGGTGGAATCTCGAGGTGCCGTAGGCCTTTCGACAACTGTTTTCTGACGAGGCTCGTCAACCGCGAGTGGCTCGGGAGTGGGACGATCTTCGCTGTGCAGATCTGCGAACAACTGAGGAACGGGAAGTTCGGTGACACGCTTGCGGCGAAGAGCCGCACGTTCGTCAGCCGGTCTCGAGACCTCACCCGAATCGGATGCCAGTTCGGCTTGTGGTCCTGTTGCCGTGTCGCGCACAGGCTCCGACGCGTCGAGGGAACGGGAATGAACGAGAACGGGTCTAGGCACGAACAGTCGGGGCACACTCTCACGTCGATCGATGAGGTTCCATCCCACTGGAGCACTCATCGAGAGCGCATGCCTCTCGCATACGACGCCATGCGCATCGCTCGGCCACGACTCATCAGATGAGTCCGAGTTCCACGCGTCGAGCCACACTTGGAAAGTCCCGCTGTGCTCGCCGTACCCGTAGATCACAGCAATTGGCGCCGAACAGCCCGGGCGTTCACAAGTTCGGCGCACGCCGACAAATTAGTCGCGCCCGCCGCCTGCTGCGGGTTTATCGCGTCAACGACGGCGCCAAGCCCTTGGGTGGGCGATGCGGGGCTCGAACCCACGACCTCCACGGTGTGAACGTGGCGCTCTAGCCGACTGAGCTAATCGCCCCAATGGACTTCCGACGATATCAGCCCGATCCCGACTTCCAGTTCCACTGAACCCGTCTCCCGCTCGCGTCTCGATCGAATTCGAGTCGAATTGATTCAGGGAACGGCGCAGACGAGACCAAGACCTTGGCGATCGCGGAAAGTTTCCGTATCGACAGGGCATCGACCGTCGAAGGGCACCATTCGTACGACCTGGGAGTCGTGAGAACCGTCACATGACACTTCCCATGCCTCTTGGATCTGACGATCCACATCGACACACGATCCGACCCGGATGATGTTGTCGATCGGCAGTGTCTCGCCGGGTTCGGTGAATGCGCCGATCAGCAGAATGACCAAAGTTGCGAATGCGAAGAATCCCACGACGAACTTCCATGGAAAACGAGCCGGAACCACACTCGCCGAGGAGTTGGCACCGAAGTGGCGAATGGTGGGCGACGTCGTCGGAGGCTGACCCAAGCCTTCCACACCGCTGATCGTGTCGTCGTACTGTTTGCGACGCTGAACGTCCGACAGCACTCGCCATGCCTCATTGATGCGAACCATCTCAGCTGTTGTCCGACCACCGTGTCGATCGGGATGGTGGTCGCGCGCCAAGGCCCGGTACGCCTGGCGAATGTCCTCGACTCGAGCCGTGCGCGTCACTCCGAGAACGTCGTAGTGATTCGGGCTTCCGCTGACTGAGGACACGTGTGCGATCTCCTACTTCGTTCCCTCAGTACCCGAGATCGACGTGAACGGGGCCGATCAATTCAGCGCCATCGGCCCACCTTCGCACATTGGTGCGAATTCGTTCGCTCAAGAGTGGCACAGCCATGTCCGGGGTGTTCCCGACGTGAGGTGTGATGATGCAGTTCTCCAACGTCCACAAGGGGTGATCGACCGGCAAGGGTTCTGGGTCCGTCACATCGAGCGCAGCTCCGCCGATCACACCCTCACGCAGAGCCCACACGAGATCATCAGTCACGATGTGACCGCCTCGGGCAACATTCACGATCCAGGCGTGTGACTCCATCGCCTCCATCTCGTTGCGACCGATCATGCCCGAGGTCTCACCGGTGAGAGCAAGAGCAAGCACCACCACATCTGCTCCTGCAAGAGCCTCCATGAACTGTTCGGTGGCCACGACGTCGGCCACTCCCTCCATCTCGGTCACTCGACGGCGAACCACGGTGATGTGACAGTCGAATGGCTGAAGGAGTGAGACCAGAGATTCCGTGATCCCTCCGCCACCGAGGATCGTGACCCGCGCACCCTGAAGATTGCGACCGATCGGACCGGACCAAGCATGTCGACGGGTGTACGAGTTGAGGCCCCGAAGACCTGCGAGCATCAACGACAGCGCCAACTCGGCAACAGGATCTGCGTACACACCCTTTCCGCAGGTCCACATCCTGGAGTCGTCGATCAGGTGGACGAAATTCTCGATGCCAGCGAAAGGCAATTGCACCCACTGTAGGTGCGGATTCCTGTCCAGAACGTTGCGCAATCCCTCAGGGTCGCGCGGAGCGCCCCAGATCAGAGCTTCCGCATTCGCTGGTGTCGCTACGATTCCCCCGCCTTCACAGATCGCTTCGGACATCCACATCGGTGCCGAATCGGGCGAGAGGGCGATCTTCGGTGCACTCGGACCGGTCATGATTCTTCGACGATATAGGTGTCAGGCGTCGATGCCGAGACGAGCACGCCGTCGTGCTCCCGTCACCGTTGCCACCGCAAGGATTGTCACCGTCAGCAGCAGAATCGATGTCGCAAGAACGTTGATCTGCGGCGAAATGCTGACGCGGGATGCTCCGAAGATCTGCAGCGGGAATGTCATCGTCGAACCTGCGTTGAAGAAGGTGATGATGAAGTCGTCGATCGAAAGAGCGAAAGCCAACAACGCCGCGGCCATGATGCCGGGAAGGATCAATGGCAGAGTCACTTTGCGAAAAGTCATGAAAGGCGATGCGCCCAGATCCTGGGCTGCCTGCTCCAATGTCCAGTCGTATCCGCGAATTCGGGCTCGAACGGTGAGCGCAACGAAGCTGACCTGGAACATCACGTGTGCAATCACGATGGTCGTGAATCCGAACTCCACGATCGTCTGTCCGAGAAAAAGGGTTGCCAACGAAGAACCGAGAACGATCTCCGGTGTCGTCAATGGGAGCACCAGCAAGAAGTTGTACGTCGACGAACCGCGGAACGTGTATCGGGACAGCGAGATGGCAATCATCGAACCGAGGATCGTTGCGATCACCGTTGACAGGGCTGCAATTCGCAAACTCGTCCACAAGGCTTCGGTCAATGCCTCATCGGCCAAAGGATTGCGCCAGTTGTCGAAAGTGAACTCCTGCCAGATGATGTTGAACTTGCCCTTGGGCTTGTTGAACGAAAAAGCAACGATGAAGGCGATCGGGGTGAAGAGGAAAATGAACCCGGCGACCGCATAGGCGGCAAGCGCTCCCCTTCCCACTCGGGTGCGAAGACTCGACGCACGACTCATGCCAGATCCTCCGTGCCGAAAAACTTGCTGTAGATCATGACGAGGACCGTGATGATCGCCATCAGAACGAAAGCCATGGCACTCGCAACCGGATAGTTGTTCTGTCGAAGGAACTGATCCTGAATCGAATTTCCGATCATGGTGGTGTTCGGATTTCCGAGGAACTGCGCGTTGACGAAGTCTCCAGCTGCCGGGATGAACGTCAGCAATGTGCCGGCAAAGACACCAGGAATCGAGAGCGGAAGGACGACCTTTCGGAAAGCCCGCGAGGCCGATGAGTAGAGATCCTGCGCTGCGTCCATGAGTCGCGTGTCGATCTTTTCCAGACTCACATAGATCGGCAAGATCATGAACGGCAAGAAGTTGTACGTCAGACCGAAGATCACAGCTGTCGCCGTGTTGATCAAGCGACCGTCATCCATGACTCCGATTCCCTCGAGGAATCCGTCGAGTCGCAGCGTCTCGATCACACTGACGGCAGGACCCGAGTCAGCGAGGATCGACGACCACGCAATCGTGCGAATCAGATAACTGGTGAAGAACGGCACGACGACGAGACCAAGGAGAATGTTTCTCCACCGACCGCCGCGAAATGCAATGAAGAACGCAACTGGGTAACCGATCAAAATCGTCAGCGCCGTGGCAACGCCGGCGTAGAGGAAGGCTCGCCCGAACTGGGGACCGAAATCAGAAAACGCCGTTCCATAGTTGGAGAACTCCCAACTGAACTTGGCCTGAACGTCGAAGCGGGTCTCTTTGGCGGACAGAGAATTGCGCAAGAGTGTCCACAGTGGCGCAAGGTAGAACAACGCCAACCACATCGAGCCGGGTTTGAGGAGCCCGTACGGTGCAAGCGCCCTACGCAGATCTGGACCCCCGAGAACGGCAGCCGTGATCAGGCCGACGAGCGCAATTCCGATGACGACGAGCAACAGGAAGTCGAGCCCGTCAGGGAACCACCCCGCTCCCACCGCGAGAAGGCACGCACCAACGAGAACCAACAGGGCAAGACCCGACTTCTCCCCTGACGACCGATCCGCCGATCGGATGCGCTCGACAACGGATGTTGCCATCGATCAGGCGCCTGTGATCCTCGAGAACGCCTCCTCGAACTCCGCCTCGGTGTCGATGTCCAGGGCTGCAAAGGGGAAAAGTCGCTTGCGGATGTCTTCATCCGGGAATACGAGAGGGTTGTCGGCGAGCGCAGGATCGAGTTTGGCGACCTCGTCCCGGACGCCCTTGACCGGGGACTGGAATTGCACCCAAACAGTCAACTGCGCAGCTTGCACCGGATCGTAGACGAAATCCATCCACTTTGCTGCGGCGTCTCGGTTCTTCGCTCCCTTGGGCTCACCATCGTGTCCCACCACAAGGTTCCGCCTTCCTCGGGAACGATGAAGCGAATGTCGGGGTTGTCCGCCGAAAGTTGCAACACGTCTCCGGACCAGCCGACACACGCTGCGAAATTGCCTGATGCGAGATCATCGGTGTAATCGTTGCCCGTGAAGGCACGAATCTGACCCTCGGACTTCGCCTTCTCGAGCTGTTCGAAAGCGCCTGACGCCTCATCGAAGGATGTGAGCGACGATGGGTTGATTCCGAGTCCGAGCAACAACAGTCCAATCGTGTCACGCATCTCGGTGAGCATGCCGATACGACCCTTGAACTCGGGATCGAACAGATCGCTGACGCTCTTCAACTCACGACCGGTTGCGGCAAGATTGTAGGCAATGCCTGCAGTTCCCGCCTGCCACGGAAGGCTGTACTCACCCGTCGGGTCGCTCGGTGGATTCTTGAACACGTCTTCGATGTTCTTCGCGTTCGGAACCTGATCCAGTGGCAACTCGTCGAGCCACCCAAGATCACGAAGTCGACCTGCCATCCACTGAGTCGGCACGATGATGTCGGGATCGATCGTCTTACCGGTGCCGAGCAAAGGCTGAATTTTGGCGAAGTATTCGAGGTTGTCGTTGAAGGCCTCGGTGTACTTGAGATCGATACCAGTCGCTTGCATAAAGCGCTCAGCGGTTCCGATCGCTCCATCTTCCGACGGGTCGATGTACAGCGGCCAGTTCTCGACGAACAGCGATGATCCCCCGCCACCGCTACTCCCACCGCTGTCTCCGCGGCCACACGCAGCAAGAATCGCGGGCAAGGACAGTCCAGCGGCGCCGAGAGCTCCCGCTCGTGCCAACAACTGACGACGAGACATCGGGGTCTTTCTGATCTGCATGTCAGGGAAATTGTCGGACATGGTGATTCCTCTCGTCGTGAAGGGGTGGATTCAGTCTTGCGGTGGGACGATCTCGATTGTCTGTTGACTGCGACCAGGAATCGCCACCCTAAATGTGACCTTACACAACAGGCGATCAGTCGACATACTTGCCGCCGCTGAGCGGGCAAAGACAACTGTCATCACAATGCTGCCTCTACTTCAACGGCGTCGAGATCAGTCGCTCCGGCGCGATCAGGCCAGCCATCGAGGACGTACGGCGCAGACTTCGACCAAGCAACCCAATGTTCGTTTCCAGGTCGCAGCGAAGGGAGATCGCTGTCGGCATCGGCCTCTCCGACGACTTCGGTGCCGTCGGGAAGGCGCAGTGCGACACGCAACCACGCTCCATGGAAGATCACATCGGTGACCGTCCCCCGCAATCCGCAACCATCGGCTGGTTCCGACGCCACTGGGTGCAAACGCTCAGGTCGAAGCATCACCGACACTCGGGATCCCTGCGCTGGAGCACGACCTGCATCTGCGGCAACGCGCAGACCGGATTTCAATTCGACAACGAACGTGTCCCCATCCCGGCCAACGACAGTGCCAGGAAGCAGATTCGCAGACCCGATGAAACCAGCCACGAACAGCGTGGTCGGGTTGTTGTAGATCTCTTCTGGAGTGGCGATCTGCTCGACATGACCCTCATTGATCACCGCGATGCGATCACTCATCGTCAGAGCTTCACCCTGGTCGTGAGTGACGAACACGAAAGTGATTCCAACTTCAGCTTGGATGCGCTTGAGTTCGATCTGCATTGCTTCTCGAAGTTTCAAGTCGAGGGCAGCCAACGGCTCGTCGAGCAATAGGGCGCTCGGCATGTTGACGAGCGCCCTGGCGAGTGCAACTCGCTGTTGCTGACCGCCGGACAACTGTGCCGGACGGCGATTTGCAAAATCCCCGAGCCGGACGACATCGAGCATCTCTCCGACACGCTTCTTGATCTCGGACTCGGGACGCTTCTTCGCCCGGAGCCCGAATGCGACGTTGTCGGCAACCGACATGTGGGGGAAGAGCGCGTATTGCTGGAAGACCGTATTGATGTTGCGCTTGTGCGGGGGCACGGCCGACACGTCGACGCCCTCGAGCATCACCTTTCCCGTCGTCGGGCGTTCGAACCCGGCAATCATCTTCAGAATCGTTGTCTTGCCGCACCCCGAGGGTCCGAGCATCGAGAAGAACTCTCCCGAACGGATACCGAAGTCGACGCTGTGCACTGCCGTGAAATCACCAAACGTCTTGGAGAGGCCACGCAAGCCGATGACTTCTCGTTCATCTGTGCCCGGACGACTCGATGGTGTCGAGCCCTCACCGGTGCTGGCGTTCTCGCTCAATCCGCGACCCCCTGATGATCCACTTCTCGCTCGGAGCGAAGAACCCTTTGACGACCGGCGAATATTACCCCCGGGGGAACTACGACACCCGCCGACACGGAAATTTCATCGACTCGACACGTCCAGTCATCATGTTGTCGAGCAGCCATCAGCTGTCGAGGTTCGCCATCACATGCTTGATGCGGGTGTAATCGTCGAGCGCGTACGCCGACAGGTCCTTGCCGTAACCGGACTTCTTGAAACCTCCATGTGGCATCTCGGCAACCATCGGAATATGAGTGTTGATCCACACGCAACCGAAGTCCAGGCGCTTGGTCATTCTCATCGCACGGCCGAAATCCTTCGTCCACACACTCGAGGCGAGCCCGTAGTCCACGCCGTTCGACCATCTCACCGCCTCGTCCTCGTCACTGAACTTCTGAACGGTGATCACAGGTCCGAAGATTTCGGTCTGAACCATTTCGTCACCCTGTTTCAGGTCGCTCACCACAGTCGGAGGGAAGAAGAATCCGGAGCCCGCTGCTCGTACTCCGCCCGCATTCACTTGAGCATGGTCTGGGAGGCGATCGAAGAACCCGGCGACGCGAGCCAACTGATTGGTGTTGTTGACCGGCCCGAACAGAACATCGTCATCAGGCATGCCGAATTGAGTGGCTTGCGCTTGTTCGGACAGAGCAGCCACGAAATCCGCATATGCACCCGGCGCACACAGAACTCTTGTTGCTGCTGTGCAGTCCTGTCCGGCATTGAAGTATCCGCCGATTGCGATGCCCTCGGCCGCCGCTGCAATATCGGCGTCATCGAAGACGACGACAGGTGCTTTGCCCCCGAGCTCGAGATGGACCCGCTTCAAACTCTTGGCTGCCGACTCGGCGACCTCCATGCCCGCCCGCACCGAGCCTGTGACACTCACGAGCGAGGGAATGTCGTGAGCCACCATCGCGCGCCCGGTGTCACGATCTCCACAGATGACATTCATGACTCCCTGCGGGAGGAACTCGGCACAAATCTCTGCCAGCAGAGTCGTGGTCACCGGCGTGGTATCACTCGGCTTGAGAACGACAGTGTTTCCCGCCGCAATTGCGGGAGCAAACTTCCACACCGCCATCATCATCGGGTAGTTCCAAGGCGCAACCTGGGCACAGACGCCGACTGGTTCCCGGCGGATGTAACTCGTCAT
>JBJTGN010000420.1:0-17218 GCA_046093905.1 Actinomycetota bacterium | reverse complement strand
GATCGAAGCACGGCTCGAGGAGGCCTTCGATGCTTTGCGTGCCGCAGGCGCAACCATCGTCGACGTGTCGCTTCCTTCGATGACCTATGCGCTGACTGCGTACTACCTGATCGCACCCGCAGAAGCGAGTTCGAATCTCGCTCGCTACGACGGAGTTCGGTACGGACTTCGAGTCGATGCAGCAGACACGAACGCGATGTATGCAGCGACCCGTGAGGCAGGCTTCGGCGATGAAGTGAAGCGTCGCATCATGCTCGGAACGTATGCGCTGTCTGCTGGCTACTACGACGCCTACTACGGCAAGGCCCTGAAAGTTCGACGTCTCATCAGCGACGACTTCGAGAAGGCTTACCGTTCTGTCGACGTCATTCTCACCCCGACATCTCCAGTCGTGGCATTTCCGGTGGGGTCGAAGGTCGATGATCCGCTGTCGATGTACCTGTGCGACATCTACACGATTCCGACGAATCTCGCTGGCCATCCCGCGATGAGCGTTCCTTTTGGAAAGGGCGAGGCTGGACTGCCTGTCGGTATCCAAATTCTTGCGCCAACTCTCGGTGAGCAGACCATGTTTCGTGTCGGCGCCGAACTCGAACGACGAGCAATCGAGCGATTTCCTGGAGGTCGATGATGTCGGTCACTGATGAGCGAGCGACTGATACAGCTCAGCACATGAGCGAGAGCTTCATGATCGACGGCTATGAACTCGTGTGCGGTCTCGAAGTCCACGTCGAGTTGGCAACAGCTACGAAGTTGTTCTCTGCCAGCCCGAACAGGTTCGGCGACGAGCCGAATACGAACATCGATCCGGTGACACTCGGCTTGCCGGGTGCTTTGCCCGTGCTCAATCGTCATGCAGTCGAACTCGCCATGAGGATTGGGCTCGCATTGAACTGCACCGTTCAACCGAGCACGTTCCATCGGAAGAACTACTTCTATCCCGATATGCCCAAGGCCTATCAGATTTCACAGTACGACCAGCCGATCAATGTCGACGGCTGGCTGGAGTTGCCCGGCGGCAAGCGCATCGGTGTCGAACGAGCACATCTCGAAGAGGACACCGGCAAGAGCACGCACATCGGTGGTTCCGGAGGACGAATCCATGGAAGCGACTTCTCCCTCATCGACTTCAACAGAGCTGGGGTACCTCTCGTCGAAATCGTTGGTCGTCCCGACATCTCGACCCCGGATGAAGCTCGGCAATACCTCGCCGAATTGCGACAGATCCTGATCGCTGTGGGAGCTTCGGACGCGAAAATGGAGGAGGGCTCGATGCGCTGTGACGCCAATGTCAGCGTGCGCAAGCCCGGAGACCCCCTTGGAACGCGGTGCGAAATCAAGAACGTCAACTCGATTCGCTCACTCGGTAAGGCGATCGAGTACGAAGCTCGGCGACAGGTCGCTCTCCTCGAAAGCGGAGAGACCATCAGGCAGGAGACTCGCCACTGGGACGAGACAGATGGTCGAACGCACACGCTTCGGACGAAAGAAGATGCCGATGACTATCGCTACTTCTTGGAGCCGGACCTGGTGCCGCTCGTTCCCGAAGCCGCATGGATCGAGTCGGTCCGGGCTTCTTTGCCAATGCTTCCTCGAGAGCGTCGACACCGTCTCGCTGAGGCAACTGGTTCGGCTCTGGACAGTGAATCGGTGATGGTGGTCGTCGAACGAGGTCAGGACGACTACGTACTGAGCGTGAAAGACCACGGTGCGGATGTGGTGCGCGCACTCGTCCACGTGAAGGAGGCGTACGCCGATCAAGGTGCGCAGCCAACTGTGCCCGCCGGCGACCTTGCTGGTCTGATCCTCTTGGAAACGAGCGGCAAACTGACGTCGACTCAGGCCAAGCAAATTCTTGCCGACATCGTCTCCGCGGGCGGCGGAGATGCTGCAGCGCTCGCATCGGCACGAGGATTCGAGGCGATGGATGAGTCCGCTCTCGCTGGCCTTGTGGAACAAGTCATCGCATCGCAGGCCGAAGCCTGGAGCAAGTTCTGCGCCGGTGAAGACAAGGCCATGGGCGCGCTCGTCGGTGCAGTGATGAAGGCAAGTCAGGGCAAGGCCGATGGCAAGGCCGTGACGGCTCTTCTCATGAGCAAGCGAACAGGGTGATCAGCTGATCGAGGCTGCGTCTACAGGGCGCCGGATCCGATCAGGTCGATCGCGCGTCGACACGTACGGTGGAAAGCATCTGCAGACATCAGAAGATGGTCGACAGGGGTGTCTTCTTCTTTGGTGTGACTGAGTCCGTTGGTCGACGACGAAAAGATCATGACGGTCGGAATCGACCGAGCTGTTTCACTGGCATCGTGCAATGCGCCGCTCGGCAGAACACTGTCGTGACCCTCGACCTCCTGAACGCTCGTTCGAGCTGCATCGAGGAGCAGGGGGTGGAAGGGCATCGGAGGAATGCGAAAGATGTGCTCCCACTCGACGGTGCAACCCTCTTCGTCCGCCGCTGCCTGGGCTGCTGCCTTGCACTCGGCGAACATCGTGGTCAACACATCGGCGTCGATGTGCCTCATGTCGAGGGTGATCGTTGTTTCACCGGCGACCGCAGTGACAACGCCTGGCTTACAGGCGACGGCTCCGACGGTGGTGACCCCGTCGTATCTGTCCCCGATTTCGGCAACAGCAAGAGCAAACCTCGAGGCAGCGCGGAAACTGTCGCGGCGCATCTTCATCGGCATTGTCCCCGCGTGAGCAGCTTGACCGCGGAAGATCAGCCGTTCTCGTTCGATGCCCTTCGTGCCGGTGACCGCGCAGATTCCCTTGTTCATCGATTCGAGTATCGGACCCTGTTCGATGTGCACCTCGACATATGCCTTGACATCGTGTTGGCGCGTCCGAGCCCCATCGAGCTTTTCGATGTCGACGCCATGTTCGGCAAGGACTTTCGGCAGAGAGTTTCCTTCTTTGTCGGTGAGTCCCCGCAGAATGTCGACATCGAGCGTGCCCATGACTGCCGCCGAACCGAAAAGTGATCGGCTGAAGCGCGCACCCTCTTCGTCGGCCCAATCGACAAGAGCAACGGTGACGGGCGGAGTTCCCTCCTGTGCGAGGGCGCGGAGCAGTTCCAAGCCGGCCATGACACCGAGAGCGCCGTCGAGCCACCCACCTTTTGGGACGCTGTCCAAGTGACTCCCGACGACGAGCGTGTCCGAACTCTGACCGCGTAGGTAGGCCCACAGGTTTCCAGCCTCATCGACTTCGACGTCGACTGGCAGAGTCGCCAGGCTCTCCCGCAGGTAGTGACGTGCCGCGACCCAATCCGGCGTCCAACACAGTCGGCGAGCTCCTTCTGGTCCGCCGGTGCGGTGAGCAAGTTCGCGCAGGTCAGCGACGACTCGTTCGGAACTGAAGGTTCCAGACGTCGGGTTCGAAGTCGAGGATGTTGCTGCAGTGTCATCAGACATGCCTCAACGGTACCGTGGTCGGCGTGACGGATCACATCCTCATCAATGACCTTCGTGTCGTCAGCGTGATCGGAGTTCTCGATCACGAGCGGCAAGCTCCTCAACCTCTGCGCATCGATGTCGACATCCATGTCGATCTGCACGATGCCGGACTTTCCGACGATCTTTCGGAGACCGTCAACTACGGAGAGGTCTGTGAGCGCCTCGTTGCGATTGTTCGAGATCACAGTGACCTCCTTCTCGAGCGTCTGGCGCAGCGGATGGCCGATGTGGTCCTCGATTTTCCTCGGGTTCATTCGGTCGATCTGACGCTCACCAAAGTTCGACCCCCGATTCCTGTCGACGTGAACTCGTCTGCGGTTCGTATTCATCGTGTCAAGACGTCATCGTCACGATTGTCCACCCATGAAGCCGTCATCGCTCTCGGGTCGAACCTCGGGGACCGCATTGGGTACCTCCAGTTCGCGATGGACCGTCTCGGTGACTCGGTGGTTGCCCAGTCCGAGGTTTTCGAGACAGACCCCGTAGGCGGACCACTCGATCAAGGCGCGTATCTGAACATGGTGGCGGTCATCGAAACCGAACTCGATCCCTATGCGCTGCTGCGTTGGCTCCACCGCATCGAAGCGGATGCAGGTCGAGAACGAACGGTTCATTGGGGTCCGCGCACCCTGGATCTCGATCTGCTCTTCTTCGACGACGTCGTCATCGAGGGGGGCAACGTGTCGATTCCCCACCCGCGCTATGCCGAACGGCGATTCGTTCTTGCGCCGCTGTCACAGGTGCGACCGGAGAAATGCCCCGATGGATGGACGACGTCTCTACCGCCAGAAGCGGTGTATCCGAGAGGAATGCTGTCCGATCTCACGTGAGACCGAGTTCCCTCTCCACCCTCCGCACTTTTTCTGGATAGTGAACGCGTCCGTATTCCGGCTGTTGACGAAGGACGATCTCGAGTAGCTCATCGTGTTGTGCTGTTTCTTTCCAGGGAAGCGCGATGTACAGCGGTAGTCCGAACCGACGAAGTTCGTGCAGGTTCGAATACACGTGCTTCTGATAGACGAAACGTTCCTCCCATGGCCAATTGGATGGAGCGAACCCGGTCCCCGGGTCGAGGATGCACGAACTGCGCAGACCGTATCGATCCGCAACGTCGAGGCGCTCCTCGAAGAACTCTGTCATCACTCGAATCGGATCGGCGCGAACGAGTTCCATCTCACGTGGATTCGGGCCGGAGAGGAATGGCAGAACGATCGGTGCTGCCAGATCAGCTGCAACGCGCCACATCTCGTCGGATTGCATTCCGTCGGCGGCATTGATGACGGTTGCTCCGCTTTCGAGGGCACGGCGGACCACTTCTGGTTTCCAAGAGTCGATGCTGAGCGGAACTCCCAACTCCGACAGTGCCTTCACGATGTCACGAAGTCGATTCCATTCTTCCTCCCAAGGCACAACCACTGCGGAATCAGTCGAACCTTGGCCCCCCAAATCGATACCTTGACAGCCACTCTCGAGCAGATATCTCGCCCTACGGACCGCGGCGGTAGCGTCGAGAGCAATCGAGTCGGAATTCAGCGAGTCAGGTGACGCGTTGATGACGCCGTAGAGGAACATCCCCCGAACGCTACGCCCCACTGCGATTGATCAGCTTGCTACCAGGAGAATTCACAACGATGACTGCTCGGATCAAGACGTTCGATCCCCGCTCTTGGACTCTCGAGACCGCTCTCGAACTCAAAGGGGACACGACTGTCTCGGTCTGCATTCCGTGCCGGAACGAGGCAGACACGGTGGGGGATCTGATTCGCATGATCGAGCCGGATCTTCTCGGAAGTCTCATCGACGAATTGATCGTTCTCGATGACGACTCGAGCGATGAAACCGCGTACATCGCAGAGCAGGCGGGAGCGCGAGTGGTCTCGATTCACGCGGTACATGACACCTTCGGGCCGGGTTCAGGGAAGGGAAACGCGCTGTGGGGGAGTCTTGCAGTCAGCTCTGGCGACATCGTTGTGTGGATCGACGGCGATATCACGAGCTTTACGCGTGACTGGATCGTCAACTTGGTGATTCCGCTCTTCTTGGATCCCGAGGTCGGGCTGGTGAAGGCGAGTTACGAACGCCCATCACATCTCGGAGGAGGAGGGCGAACGACTGAACTCGTTGCGCGACCTCTCCTGTCGTTGTTCTTTCCCGAGCTGACCGATCTTCATCAGCCACTTGCGGGAGAGTTCGCAGGTCGACGATCGATGTTGACGGAGATCCCCTTCTCGATGGGGTGGGGAGTCGAAATCGGCATGATCATCGATATGGCGCGCGCGTTCGGAGTAGGGAGTCTCGGGCAGGTCGACTTGGGAATTCGGCTGCACCGCCATCACAAGCTCGATGTTCTGTCGATCCAAGCTGCAGAGGTCACAGCAACTCTGTTGCACCGCGTCGACACGTCGATCATGTTCGTCGAGGAGTCGCCCACTTTGTATCGGTTGTCCGGGGACCCTGTGGTCCTGAACTTGGAAACCCGACCACCGTTGGCTCAAGCTGAACGATTGCGAAGGTAGCGCAGAAAGACGAAACCCTCGTCGTGAGCGATGTGAGCCAGATTCCACAGATGATCGGCCATCGCTCCGTCGCCGATGATGCGACCGACATTGCTCGACACGAAGCGAGGAGCAATGGTCAGACAGATCTCATCGATGCAGTCGCCTGCCAACATTTGGGCATTGAGAGAAGGCCCCCCTTCGAGTATCCAAATGTCACCTGCAAGTGCAGAGCAGATTCCTCGGACTTCGCCGTCGACAACGAGAGTGTTGCCCGCAGAGGTCAGGTTCGACGAATGAACACCCAGGTTCCCAGATTTCGAAACGACGACCAGAGTTTGGTGACTCGGCAGAGGGGAGTAGGACTCCCTGCGCACCGTTCGTGCGCCGACCAGAACTCCGTCAGCGACCGATCGGAGATGACGAAACACTGATCGATCGGAGTGCCCTCCCAAACCACCCGACACGCCGTCGATTGCCACTGCTCCATCTGCGGAGCTGATCATGGACAAGATGATCCACGGACGATCCGCGTGACGACTGCGGCGCGGATCGTCGTAGAGATCGGCGATGGAGCACTCGCGATGGTTCGGAAACACTTGTTGCACGACCAACCACGATACGGGTCATTGCCCGATCCTCAGTGACCGCTATTGGCGCGTCATGGTCAGGGGGTCAGTACGACTTTTCCTGGAATCCTTCGGTTGAGGAGATCGTCGAGGGCGCGTGCCGCTTCCTCGAGCGGGTACGAGGTCGGTTCGATCGGTGACAATTCACCGCGTTCGATGCGAGAGAGCACCTCGGTGAGTATGGCATCGTTCTTGTCCGGATTGCGGCCGGCCCAACCACCCCAATCGACTCCCGTGACTCGTCGGTTGCGCAGGAGAACCTGGTTGGCGGGAAGTTGTGGGATCCCAGCAACGAATCCAATGACCAGGTATTGGCCGTCGTCGGTCAGAGACCTCAGGCACGTCTCGCCGAGATCGCCTCCGACTGGATCGTAGAGATAGTTCACGCCACCGCCGGAGACGCGCTTGATTTCTTCCTTGATGTCGTTCGGGTCGATCAGGGCATCGACAACCTCGACAGCGCCGCGTTCGCGTGCAGCAGATCGCTTTTCCGGCGACGACGCAACTCCGATCACCTTCAATCCGAGTGCATGCCCAACATCGACAGCAGCGAGTCCGACTCCTCCGCCCGCGCCGAGGACTGCGAGCCAATTCCCGGGCTCGACTCGAGCTCGTTCGACGAGTGCAAACCATGCCGTCAGGTAACTCTGCATGAAAGTTGCGGACTGGCCATCGGTCATTGTTTCGGGCAGTCGAAGAGCACGCTTTGCAGGAACGACGACCTCGGAGCTGTACCCGCCGAGACCAACGTTCGCGAACACTCGATCTCCGAGCGAGAAGCCGCTGACATCGTCGGCAATCTCCGTGATCCTCCCGAGGACTTCCATTCCGGGAACGAATGGAGTGGGCGGTTTGATCTGATACTTCCCCTGTACGAAGAGGGCATCGACATAGTTCATGCCACATGCAGCGACGTCGATACGGACACACGAGGGAAGAAGTTGAGGAGCATCGGACTCCGCAATCTCGAGGGATTCGAGTGGACCAAAAGCTCGGCAGACGATGGAGCGCATGGTCAGACGGTAGTCACGATTCACCGAGACTCGTCAAACCGGGATCTGCGATACTGACATCGCATCGAACGACATCCCAGGAGGTCTTCATATGAGAACCGTGTGCGTGACAGGGACAGCATCCGGAATCGGTCTTGCCACGAAGCAACGGCTCGAAGCGGCAGGAATTCGGGTCATCGGAGTCGACAAACACGATGCTGACATCGTGGGAGACCTCTCCGTGGCCAGTGATCGGACGCGAATTGTCGACCAAGTGCTCGAGGCATGTGGCGGAGTTCTCGATGGCTTGGTTCCCTGTGCGGGTCTGAGCACGCCAATGCCCGATGAGTTGATCGTGCGAGTCAACTACTACGGAACGATGGCCCTGGTCGAGGGCCTTCGTCCAGCCTTGGTTCGAGGCACGAAACCTGCGCTCGTCATGATTTCATCGAACTCGACGACCATGACTCCTGGTCTGAGTGTCGAAGACGCTCGTGTCTATCTCGAGCAGGAAGAAGAGGTTGCGGTACAGCACTTTGCTTCCTCCCGACCCTTCACGGCATATCCAGCCGGCAAACTTGCGATTGCCTTCTGGGTGCGGAACAGTTCCGCCGCTTGGCTGGCTGAAGGAATCAGGGTGAACGGTGTGGCTCCCGGTGTCACGGATACGGCAATGGTTCGGCCACTCCTCGACATACCCGAGATCAAGGCTTCGCTCGATCGAGTCCCGATTCCCTTGGGGCGATGGGGCACGGCTCAGGAAATCGCGTCGGTGATCACATTCTTGTTGTCTGAAGATTCGTCGTACATCGTCGGCCAGGTCCTGTTCGTCGACGGAGGCACAGATGCTCTGCTGCAACCGTTCGCTCATCCCCATCCGCTCCCGGGGCCGACGTGATCAGACGTCGCGCAATGCCATTGCCCGTCGGCCATCGGCTTCGACCAACTCGCACCCGAAACGATCGAGGAACTCGCGTCGCTGCTCTGGGGTGGAGTCCGTGCCGAATCCGACTCTGAGTCGGTGTTCGCGATCGCGTTCGGACGGGGGCATGTCCAGCAGGTCCGCAATCATCGAACCCGCGAAGACGAAGTAGGTGCAGTTGAATTCGCGGACGTCGGCAAAAAATTGCTCGGGCGTGAACGTCCGCTGGAAGACGACCTCCGCTCCGGTCAACAGTGCTGGACCCCAACATGCCAGAACGGAATTCGCGCAGCTCATGGGGAGGGCGTCGTAGCAGATGTCGTACGACGTCATTTCCGTAGCTCTCACGACTTGATTCGCTGCAACTCCTACTTGGCGCTCGGAAACATCGAATGTTGACGTGCCGAAAACAGCGGAATCGAGAAGCAATGAACACAACAGGCGGTTGTCGGTACGTGCCCCGATGATGGCAGCTGATTCCGAACAGTCGTCGAAGACGGCCAGGTAATGATCGGACTTGAGATCGATTGTTCGAAAGGAGCAGATCTCGAGACTTTCGAGGTATCGAAGCCCCGCATCATCGCAGACCACGAACTGACACTGACATCCCTGGAGGGCTGCAGTATTCAGCGAGTACGGCCGCGTCGGGTCGAGGCCGGTCATGCAGATCCCACTCAGGAGCGCCGCTCCGAGCCAGAACATGTATTCGCGCGAGTCGTCCACCAGGACGGCGAATCGTTGTGCTTCGGAAGGCTCGATGAAGTTGCGCAGAATCTCGGCTCTCGTTGCAGATTCCGTGACGACCTTCGTCCACGGTGTGGTGTGACCCTCGAACGTGCAGCCAGGTTTGTCGTCGCCTCCTCGAGTGAGAAAGGCTTCAGTCAGGGAAGTCATGAAGTATCACCGTTCGTGTTCTACATCCGAGCAACGCTGGACTGAACCACTCACTGATACGCCATGATGCACTTCGGAAACCGCCTTCGTCGCCAACTTGCGACATGAGAAATCCACCGCCTCTGGGGTCAGGTCTTCTCGCGGGTGAGTGATGACGTCGGTCTCAGTGAGGCGCTCCGAATTGGCGGTCGCCGGCGTCGCCGAGTCCCGGGACGATGAATGCGCTTTCGTTCAGTCGTTCGTCGATTGCAGCGGTGTACACCCGCAGGTCGAGGTCCGTGGTCCGCAGGAAATCGAGACCCTCGGGAGCGGCGAGCACGCAGATCACGTTGAGCGGACCTGTTGCGCCTCGTTCCATGAGCAGACGACAGGCATGTGCGAGTGAGCCGCCTGTTGCGAGCATCGGATCGAGGACGAAACAGCTTCGACCTGCGAGAGACTCAGGAAGCTTGTTGACGTAGGGCTTCGGTTCGAATGTGGTTTCGTCGCGACTGATCCCGACAAATCCGACATCGGCATTGGGCATGAGATCTTGGGCAGCTTGCACGAAACCGAGGCCGGCTCGAAGCACGGGAACGACCACCGGTTGGCTGATGAGGACGCTGCCGTCCGTTTCGGTGAGAGGTGTCTGCACACGAACCTGTCGCGTTGCCAAGTCTCGAGTCGCCTCGGCCAATAGCAGTGTTCCAACCCGTTCGAGTTCTTGGCGAAACAGTGCGTTTGGTGTGGCGACGTCACGGATGCGCGTCAACGAATCAGCGATAAGGGGGTGTTCGACTTTGTGAACGATGATGGGCATTCGCCCATTGTTCCACGTCAGCGAGCTGCGGCTCCCATGGCGAGTTCGGCTCGAAGCAGTGCATAGCGGGGTTTGATCAGGCCATTGATGATTCTCAGCCGCTCGGGAAACGGGGCGAACGCACTTTTCATGGCATTGGTGGTCAGCCATTCGAAATCGTCGAGCCCCCACCCGAAAGCCGCTTCCAGCTGCCGGAATTCCTTGGACATGCTGGTATCGCTCATCAGCCGGTTGTCGGTGTTCACCGTGACGCGAAAACGAAGTCGACGCAGCATGCCGATCGGATGCTCGGCAATCGATGGGCAGACTCCGGTATTGACGTTGCTCGTGGGGCACAGTTCGAGCGGTATGCGGCGGTCGCGGACATACGCCGCCAGGCGTCCGAGCTGTTCGGCGCCCTCCGGACCGGTGATGTCGTCCACGATGCGGACTCCGTGGCCCAGACGTTCCGCTCCGCAGAGTTGCACCGCTTCCCAAATACTTGGAAGTCCGAAAGCCTCCCCAGCATGAATCGTCGAGTGGAAGTTTTCCCGTTGCACGAAGTTGAACGCCTCGAGATGGCGAGTCGGGGGGTGGCCAGCTTCTGCGCCGGCGATATCGAATCCCACCACGCCCCGATCGCGCCAACGCACGGCGAGTTCGGCGATCTCGAGACTGCGTCGAGCGGTGCGCATCGCAGAACAGATGGCGTAGATCGTCAGGTCTGTTCCCTTCGATCCGCGTTGGAAGCCGTCCATGATCGCCTGCATGACTTCGTCGAGAGTCAGTCCCTGTTCTGTGCTCAGCTCAGGAGCCATGCGAACTTCGGCGTAGACCACGCCATCGTTGGCCAGGTCCTGGGCGCATTCGAATGCGACTCGTTCAATGGCGTCACGGTGCTGCATCACTCCAACGGTGTGAGCGAATGTCTCCAGGTAGAGAACGAGATCATTGCGCTTCGCTCCACGATGGAACCAACGCGCCAGATCGTCGATGTCGGTGGTCGGGAGACCCGAGTACCCATACTCTTGTGCGAGTTCGATGACCGTGGACGGTCGCACACCTCCATCGAGGTGATCGTGCAGAAGAACCTTTGGGGCCTTCGAAGCCAAATCTAGTTGGGTCGCGGTTGTTGTCATTGCTGAGCCGCCACGAGATCGAGTCGTCGCAAGGGCAGCGAATCCTCGCGCTGGAGCCAGTTCCACGTCGGATAGTCGGCTGATTCGGAAATGCAGTGCACCGTGTACGCGTGGCGGCTCTTGTCACTGCGATTCACATCGCTCCAATGGGGGAGCAGCCCGTGGAGGACCACGAGGGTCCCGGCGGGTACTTCGAGTGGAACGAGCCCCTGAGGTGGTTCGGGCATCGGGGATGTGTCGAGAACGTCGAAGGTTGCTCCATCGTTGGCGGCGTTGCGCACGAAACGCTTGCGCAGTGGGGATCGATGTCCACCCGGTTCTGCCCACAAGCATCCGTTCTCGAGCGTGGCATCCTCGACCGCGAACCAGAAGCCTGTCACCGTGATCGGATCGGTGTAGAGGAAGGTGGCGTCTTGATGACAGCCGACTTCGCCTCCGATTCTCGGCTGTTTGCAGATGTACATGCTCTGGAGGGCGAGCGGATCGGGGAGGCCGATGTCATGGGCGACTTCTGCGATATCGCGCGAATAGGTGAAAGTTTCGAAAACCGGATCGAGGTCATGAAGCGCGTGACCGATCTTGTTGATACTGAGTTCTTTCCGTTGGGCGAGTTGCCCGAGTTCGTCGAATGCCTCTTCTTCGAAGAAGCAATGGATGCCTGAAGCAGACGCGATGAACTCTCGATCTGCATGTCGAGACTGTTCGTTCGTCGTGAACGTGCTGCGATGCTGGTCGGGGTCGAAGTCGTGAAGGATCTGTTCCGCCTGTCGTTTGAGGTCGAGGCACGCCTCGCGCGAAACGAAGTCTTCGATGACGAGGTACCCGTCGGTGTGGTAGCGAGCAATTGACGATTCGTCGAGGCGTTCTCCCATGGGGCGATTCTAGTGCTGGCGGTGGGATCGGTATCGGGGGCGGTGCCACACAGCAAAGTCAGCCCTACCCTGTGGACGATGAATCAGCGCCCGCTCACAGTCCTCGGTTCGACCGTTCGCGAGGCGATCGACCACGTCGAGGTGTTCCCGGCCCCCGCAGACGTCACCACAGTGCGGTTCACGACCGACGAATTGGCTTCCATGTGCCCAGTGACGAGCCAGCCCGACCTGTCCCATGTCGTGATCGAATATGCACCAGGATCATGGTGTGTGGAGTCGAAGAGTCTGAAGCTCTACCTGTGGAGCTTTCGTGATCGGGCAGTCTTCGCCGAAGCCCTCGCAGCAGAAATCGCGCGCGAGATCATGACGACCGCCGAACCCGAGTCGGTCACGGTGACTCTGACTCAGCGACCCCGCGGAGGCATCGAAGTTCAAGCAGTTGCCCGACTCACCAAGGATTGAGAACGTCAGTGACTTTCGCCGGGTCGGTACGGCTGACCCGCATGCGCCGGTGGTCGCAGTTGTTGACGTGCGCCTGCGAGAACGAGGATCGTGACGATGTAGGGCGTCGCTGCAACGAATTCGCTCGGGACAGTGTCGACGAGGACGTACGTTGCTCCGGCCGCAATGGCTGCCGTCAGAGCACCGCCAGCGGCAGACATCTTGTTCTTGGATGCGAGATAGGCGGCCACCACGACGAGAACAATCGCTGCGACCAGTAGCAGTGCAGGAACGTTCTTCTCATCTCGGAATTTGAGGGCCGTGGGGAAGCCGAAGAGCAGTGCACCCCGGAACACTCCAAAGGGGTTCCAGTTGCCGAAAATAGTGGTTGCAAGTCCGATGAATCCTTGACCGCCAACTTGTCCTTGTCGGTAGGTGCTGGTGAACACGCACGAGAGGTAGGCGCCGCCAAAGGCGGCCAGGGAACCGCTGATGGCCATCGCCTGGTAGCGGAGTTTGTTGATCGGTACTCCGAGGCTTTCGCCAGCACTCGGCGCCTCGCCACTCGAACGAAGCCGCAGACCGAATCGGGTCTTCCACAACACGAACGCCGTCAGCGGAACAATGGCGAGGGCAACGAGTGTCGGGATGTAGACGTCGCTGATGAGTCCGCGCACAAGACCAGCGAGATCGGGAAGGAGAGGGAGATCATGTTTGCGCTCGATCCAACCGAGGATGTCCGGACTGCGCCACGATCCGATCCGACCACCAGCAAGGAATGGCATATCGAATTCGCCATAGCCACCTTTCCCTGTCGGTGACTGACTTTCGCCACCTCCGGGCTTGCCTTTGAAGAAGATGATCGAGAGGTACTCGGTCGAACCGGCAGCAAGAATGTTGATCGCGATACCTGACACCACATGGTCGACGTTGAAGCGGACAGTTGCCAGCGCATGGATCAGGCCGACGACAGCTCCGCCGGCTAGGGCCAGGGCAATACCTGCCCAGGATCCCCATTTCCAGGCTCCGTAACCGCCCATCCACGAGCCCACGACCATCATGCCTTCGATGCCGATGTTGACGATGCCGGCTCGTTCGGCCCAGAGGCCGGCGAGTCCTGCAAGAAGGATCGGTGTTGCAACACGCATGGTCGATGAAATCGTTCCCGAACTGGTGATGTCGTTGGCATTGGTGATGATGCGAACGATCGACAAGATGAGGACGACTCCGAGGGACAGAATCAGGCTGCGCCGAGCAGGTGACAGTGACGTGAAGGTGTTCATGCTGCCACCGCCATCGAATCGAGTGCAGCAGCAGCCTTGTGTTGAATTCGACGGTCGTCCCAACGCTTCACCGCTTCATTGATGATGACGACGGCGAACACGATGATGCCGGTCATGATCGTCACGATTTCCTTGGGAATGTCTTCCAACTGCAGCTTGCCCGACGCTTCTCCGAGAAAGCCGAAAAGAATTGCAGAGAACAAAATGCCGACCGGATGATTGCGACCGAGCAATGCGACAGCGATGCCGTTGAAGCCCTGCTGTTCGGCGAGGTTGTTCTGATACGCATGAACATCTCCGAGGAGCGCGCGCATGCCGACGAGGCCTGCGATTGCACCCGACAACAGCATCGATATCATCACCATTTTCTTCGGGTTGACTCCTGTGGCTCGAGAGGCACCGGCGTTCATGCCGGACGCACGCAACTGGAATCCGAATCGTGTCTTCCAGATGAGAACGTAGAAGAGGACGAGAACGAGAAGTGCAACGATGAACATGCCGTTCAGTCGGCGCTCGACGATGTCGGGGAACCAAGCCGACGTCGGAAGTTCCTTCGTCTTCACGAGAAGACTTTCCGATTCGCTTTCCACTCGGAAGAAGTCGTCGAAGGCCCATGCCACGAGACTGAGAGCAATGAAGTTGAGCATGATCGTGGAGATCACCTCGTTGACGCCGCGCTTGACCTTCAGCCAACCCGCAATTCCGGACCAAGCAGCACCGGCGACCATTGCGACGAGCAGACAGAAGGCGATGTGCAGCGGCGCAGGAAGGTCCACAGCTGCACCCGCAACAGCCGTCGCAAGGAGAGCGACACGCATCTGACCTTCGACGCCGATGTTGAACAGATTCATCTTGAAGCCGATGGCAACCGCTGCGGCCGAAATCATCAACGGCGTCGAGCGATTGAGTGTTCCCTGAAGCACTCTTGTGTCTCCTGCGGCGCCGAAAAGAGTGCTGTACGCCTGGATGGGATTCTTGCCCGTGATGAGAAGAATCACTGCGCAAATGGCGAGAGCAGAGAACACCGCAAAGATCGAACTTGCCGAGGTGACGAGAACTCGTTGAAGTCGTGGACTCATTTCGCTTCCTGCTTTCCACCAGTCATGTACGTTCCCAACATTTCCGGCGTGGCGGTACGGGGATCGAGTTCGGCTGTGATTCGACCCTCGAACCTCACCAGGATGCGATCGGACAACCCGATGAGTTCTTCGAGGTCGGCCGAGACGAGGACTACGGCAAGTCCTCGATCCCTGGCTGCTCGCAACTCGTCCCAGATCGCAGCCTGCGCTCCGACATCCACGCCACGAGTGGGGTGGGCGGCGAGCAAAACTTCCGGATTGCTCGCCATCTCGCGACCGACGACGAGCTTTTGTTGATTGCCCCCTGACAAGGCGAATGCCGGAACCTGCTCACTCGGAGTGCGAACTCCGAAGCGCTCGATGATCGAGCGACTGTCGGATTCGATACGCCGACGGGCGATGAACGGGCCGCGCACGAGATCTTCGGTGAACTCGCGACCGAGAAATGTGTTTTCCCACAGTGGAGCATCGAGGAGCAGTCCCTCTCGATGTCGGTCGAAAGGAATGTACGAGAGACCTCCCTCGATTCGCTCCCGTGTCTCCACCGATGAAATGTCTCGACCACAGAGCTCAATTCGACCTTGGGTGCCCGGCGTCAAGCCGAGAATGGCCTCACACAATTCGAGTTGACCATTGCCCTCGACGCCCGCGATTCCAACGATTTCTGCTCCATGCACCTGGAAGGTCACATCGGACACAGCCGGCTTGGAGCCGCCTGCCTGATTTGCGACGGTGACGTTGTACAGGGAGAGTTTTGCATCCGAGCCCACCGACGTCTCTCGACCGGATGGATCGGGAAGATCGCTGCCCACCATGAGTTCAGCGAGGAGTTTGCGATTCGTCTCCGCTGGCGATGTCGTTGCAACAGTCGGTCCCTGGCGGATGACGGTGATTTCGTCGGAGTAAGCGAGGACCTCATCGAGCTTGTGGGAGATGAAGATGATCGTCGAACCCTCCGACACGAGACGTTTGAGAATTGCGAACAACTCCTCGACTTCCTGTGGCACGAGAACAGCAGTTGGTTCGTCGAGGATCAGAATCTGAGCTCCGCGGTAGAGAACCTTCAAGATTTCGACCCTCTGACGCTGTCCGACACCGAGACTGGAAACCGGCTGATCGAGGTCGAAGGTCGCGCCGAGGGCTGATGTGAGTTTGCCGATCCTTGCTCGTGCCTCCGAAAGCCGAAGGCGCCCTCCCGGTCCAACGGGCTCGTCTCCGAGAATGATGTTCTCGAGAATCGTCAAGTTGTCTGCCAACTTGAAGTGCTGATGCACCATGCCGATTCCGACCGAGATTGCTTCGGTCGGTGACTTGAAGTGCATCTCGTCACCGCGCACGAAGATCGAACCTTCGTCGGGTTGCTGCATGCCGTACAGCGTCTTCATCAGAGTCGACTTCCCAGCACCGTTTTCACCGACAATCGCGTGGATTGTTCCTGGTCGGACCTTCAAGTCGACGTCATAATTGGCGACGACTCCCGGAAACCGTTTGGTGATTCCGCGTAACTCGACTGCGAGAATGTCTGTCGCGATCGAGCCCTCGATGTGCTGCCCCCTCGAATCCATTCACCAGTTGTAGCAGAGCAGTCGCAGAAATACGGAAGAGCCCGGGTCGAGGACCCGGGCTCTTCATCGTGTGACTCCCGCAAAACGGGGTCGCGACTGCAGTTGTGGATCAGGGAGCAGTCGGAACGGTGATCTCACCGCTGACGATGGCTGCCTTGATTTCTTCGAGCTGCTCGACGCACTCGTCGATGTAGCCACCCGAGGTCGAGTAGCCAACACCGTCGTTGGTGAGGTCGAACACCTTGATTCCACCGGTCTTGTCACCCTCGGAAACGGCCTTGATCGTTTCGAAAACGGCGACGTCGACTCGCTTGAGCATCGAGGTCAAGATGACTGCCTGAGCTTCCGGCGAACCAGCGGTCAGATACTGATCGCTGTCCACGCCGATGGCCCACTTGCCAGCTTCGATGGCGGCTTCGATGGTGCCCGCACCCGAACCGCCAGCAGCGGTGTAGATGACGTCGGTTCCAGCGGCGTACCATCCGGCAGCGATTTCCTTGGCTCCGGCAACGTTGCCCCAAGCCGAGTTGTCACCTGCTGGTCCGAGGTACTTGACGTCGACCACGATGTCGGGGTTGATGTACTTCGCACCCGCGGTGTAGCCGGCCTCGAACTTCTTGATGAGGTCGATCTCCTGGCCACCGATGAAGCCGATCTTGTCGCAACCGCAC
>JBJTGN010000419.1:0-8044 GCA_046093905.1 Actinomycetota bacterium | reverse complement strand
CGGATGGGTCCGATTCCGCGAGTCGTTGCGTTTCGGCCTTCCACTCTCCGCGAGTTGGGCCGTGATGTGGACCGATGTACGCGGAGCCTTGGATCTCATCGGCGATGTAGTCACGCCGGTCGATTTTTCCAGTGGGTTCGGAACGATGTCGCTCTTCGTGATCGCTTTCGTGGCTGCCGTCACGGACTCTTTCGCATTTCGCTACGGGGGTCGCGCAGAGGTCTTCGTGCCTGCAGCTGCAACTCTCTTCATCGTCGCAACTGTTGGAACTGGGCAATATCGCCTGGCACTTGCCGTCCTGTGGTTGACAACCTCAATTCTTGCCACGGTTCTTCTCAGACGAATTCGCACCCAACGAGAGGATCATGGCTCCTCGCGAACTACTTCGGCCCCCCTCAGTGCGTCGATCCGCTCGGTGATCACAGCCATCGTCTTTGCCGGAATCGTCGGACTTGCTGCGGCCTGGGTCGGTCCTTTGTTACCTGGTGCTGGAGAAGAGGCTTGGTTGACTCAGCAGGCGCAGGGTGAAACACGAGAACTTCAACCTCTTGTCGACCTCCGGCGTCAATTGTCCGAACCATCGAGCCAAGTGTTGTTCACGGTTCACGCAGATCGAGCCTCCTATTGGCGGGTCGGCACCCTGCCCGATTTCAATGGGTCGACCTGGACCATCGCACAAGATCTTCTCGACTCAGCGGCAGGTGTCCTCAGTCCTCCGATCGGTGTCGACGATCCCGGAGTCGACTCGTTCGACAACTACCAGAAGTTCGAAGTCCGGTCACTCACGGGAAGCCTCGCTCCTGTCGCCCCAACTCCGACACGACTTCGAGCTTCGACTCAAAGTCTCTTCTTCGAGCCCGAGTCGGGAAGTCTGATCCTGGGTGGCGACGGACTTCGACCAGGCGATGCCTACGAAATGGTCTCGACGATGCCCTCCCCGCGTCCAGAGAGGCTCAAAGTTGCAACGTCACGAAATCCTCCAAGCGATGCCTTTCTCGAACTTCCCGACAACGATGAGATCCAAGGCTCCGCGTACATCGGTCCACATCACGTCCCAACTCGCGGAGAGTGGAAGGCCGAAACGCAACGACTCGCGGAATCGGACCCATCCGACGGCGAGGAGGATCGAGATCGGAGCGCACACGAAGGAGACGATGGAAGGGAGCCGAAGCGAACGGATGACGACTCCGCAGGCGTGCACGATGACAGCAACGCCGATCAACGGCCACAAGAAATCCCACGTTCCAAAGACCTGGATGAACGTTCCAGCCGTGACCCCGGACATCACGAATGTTGGGAGTGCGGAGAGCGCTTCTGAGCGCAGACGTCTTGCAAACGACGTTTCGGAAACCGGCTCAGTCATCATGAAGACTGAATCCTTCGGCTGAGACAGGCCCACTCGTCGGCGAACGTGGCAAAGTCCTCCACTCGAATGCCGAACCATCGTTCGGGCAATCGAGGTAGCGAATCGTCATCGCAACGTACAACGATCGCGATCGAGGAACCCTGCATCATTCGATGAGTTCGCTCGAGCCATCCGTAGTCGCGTCGGCCGCTGATGATGACGGGGATGGACAGCAAGGTCCGTGTGCGGACACTTTGCGGGGCAGGCTCTCTGTGGGAGGTCGACAACAGAGCCAGTGATCGCATGGCCTCTCGACGAGTTGTTCCATCGATGATTGCGTCGAAAACCTGAGAATCCTCGCGACGTCCGAATGAAAGGCGAACGGATAGCTCCGATTCGTGCTCCAAAGCGGTGGAACCAACGAACGAGGCGGCAACTCTGATCGCGTTTTCGAATCCCTCATCTGAGTACGCGGACGTCGCATCGTCGACGAAGACGTCGAGGAGAACTCCGGATCGTGACTCGAATTCGTTGATGACGAGCGAATCACGTCGAGCGGAAGCTCGCCAATTGACGAGTCGGGCATCGTCTCCGGGTGCGTAATCGCGAAGCGAGCGAAACTCGAGCTCCGATGCAAGGTTCCTGGTGAGCGATTCGATGGCACGAACCAACTCTCCTTCGCAGACACGAGGAAATGGCAGGGCGATGGAGGTCCAGTGTGGACTGACCACGATCTCATCGCTTGCTCCGATCGTTCGCGTTCTGTGAGCCAGACCGAGCGGATCGCCACAAGTAGCTGTTGCTGGTCCGAGAGTGACAACGCCACGCCGTTCGACCTGAAATCGATAGCGGCTGATGATCTTCTGTCTGCGACGAAGTGGCGGAACGGAAATGTCGATGCGCCCGACCTGCGATGGACCAACTTTTGACCGGCCGACCGGCAAACCACTGTTCTCGCTGATGAAGTCGCTGAATTCGAACTCGGGTGACCTTCGAATGGCCTGGAGTGTGAGTTCGACGCCGATGTCCTGTCCGACTCGAGGTTCGCGAGATGAGAGTCGGCGTTCGACGTCGACCAATACGACTCGAGTCCGGGTGATCACCACTGCGAGGATCGACGCAACGACAAGTCCGCTTCCGATCACGTACATCTCGAGGAGTCCGAAGACTCGTCCGATGACGACAATGCAAGCTCCGAGAACAGCAAGTGCAACAGCCGACCCGGCACGCATGTCAGCGACCAGACGGGACTGGTACCGCTTCGAGTACCTCCGTCATCGCATCAGCTCGTGTCATCCCCTGCGCAGCAATGTCGTGGCGGAGGTTGATGCGATGTGCGAAGACTGGAAGCGCCAATTCTTTGATGTCATCGGGCACGACGTAGTCCCGTCCACGTGAGGCAGCGAGGGTGCGTGCAGCTCGGGCCATCTGTACGGTTGCACGCGGTGAAAGACCGAGTGCGATCGCAGGATGTCGCCGGGTCGCCTCGGCGATGTCGACGAGATAGTGCCTGATCGAATCGACCATCCGTACCTGAGCAGCAGCTTTGATCATGATCGAAATGTCTGTGACGTCGACGACGGGAGCGATGTCCGTGCTGTGAGCCGTGAAACTCGGATCGAGAATGTCGAGTTCGGCCTCACGATCCGGGTAGCCGATAGCCATGCGAATCAGGAAGCGATCGAGTTGGCTTTCGGGCAGGCGATGGGTTCCGTCATGATCCATCGGGTTCTGGGTTGCAATCACGAGGAAGGGACTGGGGAGTGGACGTGGTTCGCCGTCGACAGAAACCTGACGTTCCTCCATTGCTTCGAGAAGGGCCGATTGAGTCTTTGGTGAGGCGCGATTGATCTCGTCTGCGAGGACGATGTTGGCAAAGATTGGGCCGGGATGGAATTCGAACGCTTCCTTCGTCCTGCTCCAGACGGACACTCCGATCAGATCCGAGGGAAGAAGGTCGGGGGTGAATTGAACCCGCTTCCAGGAGCAATTGATCGACGCCGCCAGAGCCTTGGCAAGGCTCGTCTTGCCGACGCCAGGAATGTCTTCGATCAGGATGTGTCCATCGGACAGCAGGGCAACGAGCGCGAGTTCGATGGAGCTTCGCTTTCCTCGCAGCGCAATTTCGACATTGTCGGCGATCGATCCGAACAGCCCTGAGAACGTCCGAGTGGTGCGGTTCACAGCCGGTTGAGCCGAAGAGGACACGTCGATCACGCTAGACGGAAAAGGTGGTTGTTCGATTGTCGTGTCCTGAACGACGCCGACTCCCGTACAGTGCTTCTGCGATCTCAGACGATTCCCGGACAAATCGCGTCGAACACTACGTATGACACACGACTCAGATGTGACTCGAAACACAGGAACGCTGGCTCTCCACATCGGCGGGAGCAAATTTTCTGCGGGTGTGGTCTCTGCCAGCGGCAGCATCTTGTTACGTGACCGGGTCCCGACACCCGGTCGTGATCCATGGACCGTGGTATCGGGTCTCGTCAAGAGAATTTGTGCAGCCGCAAATGACATCGACATCGATGGCTGTGGGGTCTCGATCGGCGGTCCAGTGAATGTGCGAAAAGGGACGGTTGCGCCACTCAACATCTCGACGTGGAAAGACTTTCCACTGGCCGATTCGGTCGCTGAATTGACCGGAACGAGGACGTTCATCGACAACGAAGCCAAAGCACTCGCACGCGGAGAAGCGTGGGTCGGAGCCGCCGTGGGCGAGTCGGACTTTCTCGCGGTCTACATCGGTTCGAGCGTGTCGGCGGGTTTGGTGTCAGGCGGTCGAGTTCTCGACGGAAACTTCGGCAATGCCGGTTTTCTTGGGCACATGATCGTCGATCCCAAAGGGCGTGATTGCCGATGTGGCGGTCGAGGTTGCCTCGAAGCCCATGTCTCGGCTCGGGCAATCGAAGCAGAGACGGGACATGCCCCGGCGTATGCGCCTCACGCTCTGATCGAGCGCAACGCTGTCATGGTGGGACGCGTCATTGCCTCGACCTTGGCGGTTCTCGACGTACCCAAAGTTCTGATCGGCGGAAGTGTCGTTGGAACATGGGGCGAGCCGTTCGTGAAAGCAGTCGAAACTGAGGTTCGTGCCCGTGCGCGTCTCGATTTCACTCGGGACGTCGCTGTTGTCGAGGCCTCACTCGGCAGCTACGGGGTCCTTGTCGGAGCAGCAGCTCTTGTTCGTCATCGGCTGGATGGCGAGTCATGATGGCTCTTCGCACTCTGGGTCAGACCATCGGATCGGTGCTCGTTCGGCCGCGTCTGTGGCGGACAGCAATCGGAGTCCTTCGCTCGCATCTGGTGGCAGGTGGTGGACGACTTCGATTTCGTCTGCCGCATTTCGCTGAGGGGTACCTGGCGTTCCGTCTCGAGACGCAGTACGGATCCCCGAGAGCCGTGACCACTGTCGACACGGCAGATGTGCTGAAATACTTGGAGTGGGTCAAGGACTGGAAAGCCAGACGATGAAGGTCGAAACTCGAGCGACGTTTCGTCGAACGGTGTTCAGGTGACGTGACATGCGCAGCGCTCTGGTTCTGAATGCCTCATTCGAGCCTCTGAGCGTCGTTCCGAGTCGTCGCGCCGTTTGTCTCGTTCTCGATGAGAAAGCTGAGGTCGTCGAACACGACGGCACCATGCTGAGATCCGAATCGCTGAGCATTCCCAATCCACTCGTCATCAGGCTGCTCTACATGGTCAAGGTTCCCTATCACCGCCGCACGGCACTTTCGCGCCGTGCGGTCTTCGCACGTGACGACCATCGTTGTCAATATTGCGGGGGAGTCGCCGATTCGATCGATCACATCGTTCCGAAGTCGCGCGGCGGCCTTCATGTGTGGGAGAACGTGGCTGCTGCATGTCGGCGCTGCAATTTGGACAAGCGTGACCGAACTCCCGATGAGGCGGGAATGAAACTCGCAAAGCATCCCCACACTCCTCGGGAACTGGCGTGGGTGACCGTTGCTGTCGGCAGTGTGCCCGACGCTTGGAGACCGTACTTGGCTCAGGCATCTTGATGCAGAGCGTGCGTGTCGAAGAGTTCGTCGGTCGCGCAGGTGATTTCCATGCTCGTGAACTGCCAGATGACCGGGCAGTGCATGTGTGGTGGTTCGAAACCGACGTCGAAGCGATCGTTCTCGGATCGACCCAGAGCGACGCGGTGATCGATGCCGAGATGTGCCGACGCTCGGGCGTCGACATCGTGAGACGCAGGAGTGGTGGTGGAGTGGTCCACCTGACCAAGTCGGGGATTGCATGGCTCGACGTCGTGATTCCCGTCGAGCATCCGTTGTGGGATCGTGATGTCACGACCTCGTCGTTCTGGTTGGGCGAAGCTTGGATCGAAGCCCTCTCGTCTTTCGGCATCGAAGGCCTGCATCAGCATCGGGACCGTCTCGAGCGCTCCGTCACGTCCGACTTGGTCTGCTTCGCGGGAAAGGGTCCGGGCGAGGTGTTCCTCGACGATGGGGCAAAAGTGGTGGGGATCAGTCAACGTCGGACTCGTAGCCATGCCCGGTTCCAGTGCGCCGTATCCCTGAAGTGGGATCCGGTTCGACTCCTCGAATTGTTGAACGAGCCCAAACCGGATCTCGCCGATCTGTTGAACGCTGGCAGTTCGATCTCGGTCGATCGTGAACAGTTGATCGCTCGGACGACAGCTTCAGTGATCGAACGTTTGAAGGCTTGATATCGAGCGACTGGAGCGGACTGCGGCCGAGGGACCGGTCGATTTCGATCAGGCGGGGGCGACTTCGGGAGGTGTGGTGATCGAGCAGCGGTCGATTGCCTTGACGAGCGGGAAGGGGTTCACGGCTGCTCCACCGCCTGGGTGATACTCGAAGTGAAGGTGGGGAGTGGAACTGTTGCCGGTGTTGCCGACGAAGCCGATCACTTCTCCAGCGCGCACGACGCTGCCTACTTTGATGTTCTCGGCGAAGGTCGACAAGTGCGCATAATGAAAATACGTCCCGTTAGGAGCTGTCAGTCGCAGAGCATTGCCGCCGAGCGAACCTGGCTGGTCGAAGAACTGCCGGGTGATCGTTCCATTGGTGACTGCGTAGATGGGCGTTCCGGTCTTGGCGATGATGTCGACGCCTTCGTGACGACGTCCTCCCGAACGAGGAGCCTGCCAAGTGTCGGTGAAGTAACAAGGTCCGAGCACAGGGAAGACAGTGATGACCGGGGGAGCAGGAGGTGCCGGCTCGGGTGTCGGACTCGGCGCTGGAGCCGAGGGCGGAACAGCCGACGGGGGTGCTGCGCCGGGAACGAAGCCGAGGAAGAGTGCTGTCCTCAGATCCAAGACTCCGGTGACGGGGAGACCCTGCGCTTGCTGAAAGCTGGAGATCGCCGACTGGGTGACAGGTCCGAAGACTCCGTCGGCGCCACCGCGCACCGGTATTCCGGCATTGATCAGCAACTGCTGAACACTTGCAACTTCGTTGCCTCGACTTCCGATGCGCGGAAGTGCGGGCGCGGCGATGAGGCCGAGGAGTTGGGCAGTCACCGTGTCGACTGTTCCCGACGGAGTGAGCCGCATGTTCGTCTGGTACGCGGCGACGGCGCGAGCGGTCGCCGGACCGTATTTTCCATCTGCTCCGCCCGCGACGGGGACGCCGGCGGCGATGAGTGAATTCTGCAGAGCGCGAACTGAGTCGCCCGAGTGTCCCGTTGCCATGACGACCTGAGCCGAGACCGAAATCGACGATCCCGGAGTGGCAGCTGGGGCTGGTGGTGCCGCAGGAGTTGCGGGGGCAGGCGACGTGGGTTGGGAGGCCGCAGGAGCGCCGGGAACGATGCCGAGAGCGATCGCAGTGGTCATGTCGACGACCCCGGACGCAGCAAGTGAGCGGCTCGATTGAAAGGCGGTGACTGCTGCAGCAGTGGCTGGTCCGAATAGCCCGTCGACACCACCGCGCACCGAAATTCCAGCATCGACCAACGCTTGTTGGAGAACCCGCACGAGGTCTCCGCGCTGACCGCGACTTGGAAGGTTCGGGGCCGGAGTCAAGCCGAGGAGGTGTGCGGTTGTGGCATTGACTTCGCCGGTCGAAGCCAATCCGTTTCGCTCTTGGAAGAGTTTGACGGCAGCCAGAGTTGCGGGCCCGAAGTAGCCGTCGGCCCCGCCTCGAACTGCGATGCCTTGTCCAATGAGAGCCCTCTGGACAGCGGCAACCTGAGTATTGCGATCGCCGACACGTACGAGGATTCCGGTGCGCACAAGAGCCGACGAGTTCGTACTGCTCGTGAACGTCACTCCTCCTGAGATCCCGGTCTGAGTTCGTGTGAAGCCCGAGGGTGCGGCTTGGGCGGCTGTCGGAAGTGCGATCGAACTGATGGCTGAGCCGAGAACTCCTCCGGACAACGCCAAGGCCATGAGACGGGGTCGACGATGTGGGCGCACACGGCGCCGAACATCATGGGCGGACGGGCGGGGATGAACGGCTCGAAGTAGCACGGGAGGTGATCGGCATCTCCAGAGGGGATCTTGAGCAATCCTCCGCGGAAAAGTCTCAGCCGATCGGTGACGACTCCGGATCATTCGTCAGGTGTGGATTCGACATTTTTTGGGCGTCCTTCCGAGGAATTTCGGGTCTTTTCGTTCGATTTCGGTCGTTTGAGCCGGGTTCCAACGGGCCTGGAGGGGAGAAATGTGGCGGGAAGTGGGGAGAAGAGGTTGACAAAGGGGGGTTA
>JBJTGN010000418.1:0-2032 GCA_046093905.1 Actinomycetota bacterium | reverse complement strand
AGCTGCATATAAGTGGTCAGGAAGTCACTCGGCGGAATACGCCTTGATCTTCGGGTCACCGGTACCCGGATACGAGGCCCCCGCAGACACGATCGGTCCGGCGACTCGATTCACGAGCGTGCTCCTCGGAATCTTGGTCGATGCTCAGCGCGCCGGGCTACAACCGTCGACCGGTTTGAGCCTCGATGAAGCGGTGCTGGCAGACATGAAGCACCTGCGCGCACGGATCTCAGTCGACATCGATGCCGAATGGCTCGCAGCGGGGCTTCGTGCCTGGACGTCCTTGATCGGCACGATCAGCTTCATCAGGTTCGGTCACCTTCACAACGTCATCGTTGATCAGGACTCCTATTTCGACGACACACTCGAGCGACTCGGTCGCAGTGTGATCGACGCATGAAACCCGGTTTCCGTTCACTCGTTGTCTGGGTCCTCGTTCTCAGCGCATGTGGTGGTGACGATCGCTCGACATCGTCAGCGTCGACGCAATCGACATCACAACCTCCAGCATCGAACAAGGTCCTCTATCCTCACGGCGAATCGCAACATGTTCTCGAGGTCGATGGGATCGATCGCTCCTATCTGGTCTATCTGCCGGTGAGAGTGTCGCAGCCTCGGGCCGTGGTGTTCGTCCTGCACGGTGGGGGAGGAGATGGTCTCGATGTTGCGAGCGTTGGGGAGAGCCCGCTGTCGGTCTTTCGCTCCGTTGCAGATCGAGAGGGCTTCCTCGTCGTCTATCCGGAGGGGCGACCAGCTGCGGATCGACAGGGTCTCATCGGTTGGACCGATTGCCGCAACGACAACACCGTGGCGAGCGGGGCGGACGACGTCGGGTTCTTGGCGTCTCTCGTACGAACAGTCAGTTCTGCCTATGAGTTGCCGTTCGATCGTGTCTTCATGGCCGGAAGCTCGAACGGCGCCCAGATGTCTCAGACGTTCGCGTTCCACCATCCCGACTTGGTCGGCGCGATCGCATCGAACGCTGGAAGTCAGCCTCAGGTTCCGCGTCCAGGAGCCTGCACAACTGGCCCTTCACAACCTGTTCCGATCCTGCTCCTTCATGGAACTGCCGATCCACTGATGCCCTTTGATGGTGGATGTGTTGCCGACCTGGGCGGAGCGTGCAATCGCGGTCGTGTCGTCTCTGCCGAGGCCACCCGTGATCGTTGGCTCGTGATCAATGGTCTCTTCGGTGAGACTCCGATTGAAACGATCACCGACATCGAACCTGCAGATGGGGGAACTGCCCATCGCTTCGTCTACGACGGCTCGGCTCCAGTGGAATGGTGGCGTCTCGACAACTCTGGTCACGCCGCACCCAGTCGCACCGTGATGGTGAAGACGAGCCGTCTCGCCGGTGTGCAGAACCGAGACATCGAGTTCGCCGAAGTTGCGTGGGCATTCTTCGAGCGGCAGTTGTCGAGTGGCTGATTTGTTTCGAATCCGTGCACTGAGCCTGCGTGGGTTCATGCCCCATCCGGGGACTGAGACTGGCGAGCTTTCCGATGGATCGTTGTCGGTATCGCCACGGAAGATGAAGTACCCGTTCAAGTGCGCCGAACGCAACTGAGCCTTCGAATCGTTTCACTTTCCGACTCGATGATCAGTTGGCAGTCTGGACGCATGGAACAACGACGCACATCCCGACTCGACGAACCCGAACTAGCCGAGGTTCTCTCGGCTCTTCACTTTCGTGCAGAAGTCAATGATCAGACCGTGATCCCGCGTGTGCTGAGCGCCGCAGCGGAGCGTGGCGCACAGAGCGACCAGGAAATGTCCGATCTACTGGCGGATGCCTACATCCCGATCAGTCTGTTGTTCCTCGACGGATGGAAGGGGCTGTATCTCCCACTCCTTCGTCAACTGGAAGGACGTCTGGTCAACGGGGCAATTGTGGTCGCCGACGACACGACACTTCTCCCGGAACTCTGCGCGGACTACCTCGACTACATCCGCAGCAACGCTGGTTCCTATGTGTCGTCGTCGTTGCCAGTCGACGATGGGTTGGAAGTGAGCGTCGTCATCCGATGAA
>JBJTGN010000417.1:0-5999 GCA_046093905.1 Actinomycetota bacterium | reverse complement strand
ACGCGGAACGGGTTGTTGAATCCCTTCAGCTTCGGCACACGCTGCTTGAGAGGCATCTGACCGCCTTCGAAACCGCGGGCAACCTTTCCTCGACCTCGCGAGTGCTGACCCTTGGTTCCTCGGCCGGCTGTCTTTCCGCCCTTACCGGCGATACCGCGACCGACACGAGCCTTGGGACGGGACGACCCTGGTGCGGGTGCGAGTTCATCGACGCGCATGTCAACTCTCCTGTTTCTTCGTCGAAGCCGATGCATCGGCCGACGAGGTGACTTCGATCAGATGGGGAACGCGAGCAATCATTCCGCGGATCTCCGGACGATCGGGAAGAACATTGGTCTTGCCGATACGGCCGAGTCCGAGAGCGCGCAATGTGCCACGGCTCTTCGGCTTGGCATGTGCGCTCGACTTGATCTGCGTGACGGTGAGCGTTGCTCCCGTGTGAGCTGATTTCGACGTTGCCATATCAGTGTGCCTCCCCTGATGCAGCGGCTCGCTTGGACTCGTTGTAGGCCTTCAGCAAACCCTTGGGAACGAACGAGTCGGCCGGGATTCCGCGGCGAGCGGCGACCTCATCTGGACGCTGCAAGGCCTGAAGACCAGCAATCGTCGCACGGGCCACGTTGATCGCGTTGGACGATCCGAGGGACTTCGCAAGTACGTCGTGGATGCCTGCCTCTTCGAGGATGATGCGGGCTGCGCCACCGGCGATGACTCCGGTACCGGGAGCGGCCGGCTTCAACATCACCCGTCCTGCACCGAGAATTCCGATGACAGGGTGGGTGATCGTTCCGCCAGCCAATGGCACCGAGAACATGTTGCGCTTGGCATCTTCGGTTCCCTTTTGGATCGCAAGGGGCACTTCTTTGGCCTTGCCGTATCCGAGACCGACTCGACCGTTGCCGTCCCCGACCACCACGAGAGCAGTGAACGAGAACCGACGTCCACCCTTGACCACCTTGGCCACGCGGTTGATGTGGATGACGCGGGATTCGCGACCTCCGTCGGGGGCTCCACCCTGTCGGGATGCGTTGGGATTGTTTGGGTTGTTCGACATCAGAACTCCAGACCTGCTTCACGAGCGGCTTCGGCAACCGCTGCAACACGACCGTGGTAGAGGTAACCACCTCGGTCGAAGACGACCTTGTTGATCCCGGCTGCCTTGGCACGCTCGGCAACGGTCTTTCCGACAGCGGTCGCAGCTGCAACCGTGCTTCCACCGTGAGACCTGAGCGCCGGTTCGTTGGACGAGACCGACACCAAGGTCACTCCCTTGTCGTCGTCGATCACCTGCAACATGAGGTGCTTGTTCGAACGGTACAGCGACAAACGCGGGCGCTCTGCTGTTCCGTGGATCTTCTTGCGCACGCGACGGTGCCGCTTGAGGCGGCCCTGGCGACGTTCGTTACTGACTTTGCTCATCGAATCTCCCTACCCGACATCACTTCTTGCCGGCCTTACCGGCCTTGCGCAGGATCTTTTCTCCGAGATACCTGACTCCCTTGCCCTTGTAGGGCTCGGGCTTACGAATGGAGCGAATGTTCGCTGCGACCTGGCCGACTGCTTCTTTGTCGATGCCCTTCACGATGATGCGCGTCTGCGCGGGCACTTCGAAGGAAACGCCCTCGGGGGCTTCCACGTCGACCGGGTGCGAGAAACCGAGGTTGAGACGCAGAGCGCTCGGGCCCTTCAGTTCGGCACGGTAACCGACGCCGACGATCTCGAGTTCCTTCACGAACCCTTCGGTCACTCCGACGACCATGTTGTTCACAAGTGCTCGGCTGAGGCCGTGAAGGCTGCGTGACTCGCGCTCGTCGTTGGGACGCTCCACGATGATCTGGCCGTCTTCCCGTCGCAAGGAAATGCCGCCGATGAGTTCCCGACTGAGGGAACCCTTGGGGCCCTTGACGACAACGGAGCTGCCGTTGATGTTCACGTCCACTCCGGACGGAACTGCGATGGGTGAATTACCGATACGAGACATGTGGGTTCCTCAACTCACCAGACGTAACACAGGACTTCACCACCGACCTTGCGCTTGCGCGCTTCACGGTCGGTCATGAGCCCCTGGCTCGTGGACAGGACAGCGACACCGAGACCGCCGAGAACTCGCGGAACAGTGTCGGACTTGCGATAGACGCGCAGACCCGGAGTCGAGATTCGCTTGATACCGGCGATCGTGCGACGGCGCTCAGGCGAGTACTTCATTCCAATTGTGAGAATTTCGCCCGGGCCCTTCGGATTCGGACCGACCTTGAAGCCGGTGATGTAACCCTCCTGCTCCAGGATCTTCGCGAGAGCAACCTTCTGCTTCGACGACGGCATCGACACCTCATCGTGCATCGCCGTATTGGCGTTGCGGATGCGGGTCAGCATGTCTGCAATGGGATCAGTCAACATGATGGTTCACCAACTCGACTTCGTGAGACCGGGGATCTCGCCGGCGTGCGCCATATCGCGCAGACACACTCGGCAGAGACCGAACTTGCGATACACAGAACGCGCGCGGCCACATTTGCGGCAACGCGTGTATCCGCGCACCTTGAACTTCGGCTTGGCGGCGGCTTTGTTGATCAGGGACTTCTTGGCCATGTTCCAGAACCTTCCGATTACTTCTTCTTGGCAGCGAACTGCCGGCCACGGGCATTGGACTTCTTCTTCGACGGGGCGACTGCATCAGCGCCACGCTTGAAGGGGAAACCGAAGGCATCGAGCAGAGCCTTACCCTCGGCGTTGGTGCGAGCGGATGTGACGATGGAGATGTCCATACCGCGAGTTGCGTCGATCTTGTCGTAGTCGATCTCAGGGAACACCGTCTGATCGGCCAACCCGAACGTATAGTTGCCGCGCCCGTCCCACGAATGTGCAGGCAGGCCGCGGAAGTCGCGAATACGAGGGATGGCGACTGCGATCAAGCGGTCGAGGAACTCCCACATACGATCTCCGCGCAACGTGACCATGCAGCCGATCGCCTGTGTTTCACGCAACTTGAAGTTCGCAATCGAATCACGAGCCTTCGTGACCTTGGGCTTCTGACCGGAGATACGGGTGAGATCGGCAACTGCTCCTTCGAGCAGCGAAGGCTGCTGAGTTGCACGGCCGACGCCCATGTTGATCACGATCTTTTCGATCCGGGGCACCTGCATGATGTTGTTCAATCCGAGCTCCGCCTTGAGAGCGTCCCGGATCTCACTCTGGTACTTGGACTTGAGACGAGGCATTGTTGCAGTGGACATCAGACTTCCTCACCCGTTGACTTGGCGATGCGGACCTTCTTGCCGTCCTTGTCGACCTTGAATCCGACTCGCGTCGGCTTGCCCTTGTGGACGAGCATGACGTTCGACGCATCGAGGGGCATGTCACGGTCGATGATTCCACCCTGACGGTTGGTGCCACTCGGCTTCTGGTGCTTCTTGACGACGTTGATCCCGTCGACGATCACCTTGTTCGCGCTCGGCATGACTCGTGACACGACACCTTCGCGTCCCTTGTCCTTGCCGGCAATGACGACAACTGTGTCGCCCTTCTTGATCTTCATGTCAGAGCACCTCCGGTGCCAGCGAAATGATTCGCATGAACTTCTTGTCTCGCAACTCGCGGCCGACTGGTCCGAAAATTCGGGTCCCGCGGGGCGTGAGATCGTCCTTGATGATCACGGCTGCGTTCTCGTCGAAACGGATGTAGCTGCCGTCAGGTCGGCGCTTTTCCTTCTTGACGCGAACGACGACGCACTTCACGACGTCACCCTTCTTCACACCGGCACCAGGAATGGCGTCCTTCACGGTGGCGACGAAGATGTCCCCGATCGATGCGTACCGACGACGTGTGCCGCCGAGAACCTTGATGACGAGAACTTCCTTTGCGCCTGAATTGTCGGCGACTCGAAGTCTGCTTTCTTGCTGAATCATGAGTTTCCTCCGTCGTTCCTGTCGCCTACTTGGCCCGCTCGAGAATCTCGATGACCCGCCAGCGCTTCATCTTCGACAACGGACGGGTCTCCATGACCCGGACGCGGTCGCCGACATTGGCATCATTTGCCTCGTCGTGGGCGTACAACTTCTTGGTTCGCATGACGAACTTGTTGTACTTGGGGTGGCGAACGCGCTCGACGACTTCGATGACCACGGTGCGGTCCATCTTGTTCGAGGAGACGATTCCCTCACGAACCTTGCGCACGGTGCGCTCGTTCGCAGTGGTGTTGGATGCATCAGACATGTGATTCACTCTCCGGCCTCTGCGGCAGCGACTTCGCGCTGACGGATGAGGGTGTTGATTCGGGCGATCCGACGGCGAACTCGGCGAAGCTGACTGTGATCGTCGAGCTGTCCGGTCGCGCTGCGGAAGCGCAGATTCAGAGATTCCTGCTTGGCCTGCCGAAGTTCGTCGACGAGGTCGGCGAGGTTCATGTCGCGCAGGTCTGCTCTTTCCTTCTTCAACTGACCAGCCATGTCAGATCGCCTCCTCGCGAGTGATGATGCGAGCCTTGATCGGCAACTTCTGGATGGCCTTGTCGAGGGCTTCCATAGCCTGCTCACGGTTCGGGAACGACAGTTCGAACAGGATCCGACCTGGGCGAACAACGGCGACCCACAGTTCAGGGTTGCCCTTTCCTGAGCCCATGCGGGTCTCAGCGGGCTTCTTCGTGACCGGCTTGTCCGGGAACACGTTGATCCACACCTTGCCGCCACGCTTGATGTGACGGGTCATGGCGATACGGGCTGCTTCGATCTGACGTGCGGTCAGCCAACACGGTTCGAGAGCCTGGATTCCGTACTGGCCAAAGGCGAGCTCGCTTCCACCCTTGGATAGACCGCCGGTGCGGCCACGGTGGTGCTTACGATGGGCGACTTTTCGGGGCATCAACATGGCAATCAGTCCATTCCCCGGAAGTGCGGGGTCTCGTGCCCGTCATGAGTGCGGCGGGCGATTTCCTCTTCCTCATCGAGCAACTTCTCGAGTTCGGGATCGGCTTCCTTGACGAGCGGGGTTGCAGCCGCCTCGGCAGCTTCTTCGGCCTTGCGGCGACCGCTCGACGACACGACCTTGCGGCTACCCGGCGTACCGGACGTTTCACCGACAGCCATGGCGGCTTCGCGAACGACCTTGTCCTCGGACTGGGGCTTGTACGGCAGAATGTCGCCGCGGTAGATCCAGACCTTCACGCCAACGCGTCCACTCGACGTGCGAGCTTCGCGGAATCCGTAGTCGATGTCGGCTCGAAGCGTGTGCAACGGGACGCGTCCTTCGCGGTACCACTCGGTACGGCTCATTTCTGCGCCTCCGAGTCGACCCGAACACTGCACGCGAATTCCGAGAGCGCCTGCCTTCTGAGCATTCTGCACAGCGCGCTTCATCGCACGACGGAAAGCGATACGACCGACTAGCTGGTCTGCAACTCCCTGAGCGATGAGAGCAGCATCGAGTTCGGGAGACTTGATCTCGACAATGTTCAACTGAACCTTGTTGTTGCCAGTGAGCTTGGTCAGACCTTGACGAAGTTCATCGGCCTTGGCTCCCTTGCGTCCAATGACGATGCCAGGACGAGCAGTGTGAATGTCGACCTTGAGGGTCTCGCCTCGCTTGCGCTCGACTTCGATCCGCGAGATCGCAGCATCAGGCAGCGAGTTCATGATCAGATCGCGGATCTTCCAATCCTCGGTCAGATACTCCTTGTAACTGCGCTCGCTGAACCAACGGCTCTTCCAGTCGGTGGTGACTCCCAGTCGGAAGCCGTAGGGATTGATCTTTTGGCCCATCAGTTGGTCTCCTCGGACTCGGCCGACTTCGTCTTCTTGGCAGCTGGTTTCTTCTCGGTTGCAGGCTTCTTCTCCGCAGCCGCCTTCTTGGCCACTGGCTTCTTCTCAGTTGCAGGCTTCTTCTCTGCTGCAGCTTTCTTGGCCGGAGCCTTCTTGGCCGGAGCCTTCTTGGCCGGAGCCTTCTTGGCCGGAGCCTTCTTGGCTGGAGTCTCCGTCGACGCTTCATCGGCGGATGTCTCACTGACC
>JBJTGN010000416.1:0-4453 GCA_046093905.1 Actinomycetota bacterium | reverse complement strand
CAACAACAATGTGTTCAATGTTCCTCCGAGCAGGCGCGCAGCGGACCGGGCCTCGTCGAAGGGGACCTTGAGCACATCGATGCGGCGTCGCAAGGACCGCTGCGTCCACAGAGGTGACTTGGCCGGCTCGATGTCGGTCATTTGTCCGATGAGTGCGCGCAGCGTGTCCATCGTTGCAGCTCCGGCAGCAGGGACGTGTGTGGGGTCGGCGATCAACTCGCGCATTTGCTTCACGAGAGCCAACGGAAGTTTCAGCGGCCCGGCAAGGACATCGCGCCACAGGTCCGAAGTTCCGTGCTCGTGCATCGACTCCTGATCCCGTGAATTCGCAGAAAGGGGTGGCGGCTCGGGCGCGTCTCGCGTGAAATCGAAGAACTGGAGCGAGAGTTGGATACTTCCCTCTCCGTCAGCAATCGTGTGGTGCAACTTCTCGACGAGAACAGCTCGCCCATCTGCAAGTCCTTCGACGACGGCGAACTGCCACAGTGGTCGCGTGCGATCGAAGGGATCATTGACGATCAGGGTCGCAAGGTCCAGGAGTTGGCGCATCGAACCCGGTTGCGGAAGCGCAATTCGGCGAACGTGGTAGTCGATGTCGAAATCCGGATCCTCGACCCACAGGGGAGGCGTGAGATTGGCCGGTGCCGATTGAACGCGCTGCCGAAGTCGGGGGATTGCATAAGTCGCTCGTTCCATCCGCCGGCGCAGGCGGTCGAAGTCGGGCGCTCGGTCGAGGACCGACACATTGGCGAAGGTCGACGAAAGGTAGGGATCCTTGTCGATGCGCCACATGAGTGCCTCGGCATCGGACATCTTGTGATCGAAGCGAATTTCTGTGGCCATCGCCTCAGACTATGAGGGCGCCCGTATTACGTTTGCACCGAAATGGGAGTGAATGGATCGGCAGCACCAGTTTTCTCCATGTCGTCGAGACTCTCGACGTCGACTTCGGCGATGCTGATGACGCTCGTGATCTTCGGATCCGCTTGCACGTCCGAAGATTCGATCGGCAGTCCGGCTGAGGGCATCGTGCAGAACCTGTTGCGAAAGGACTCCCATCTTCGTGTGGGTCCCGATGTGTGGGAGACCTTCATCTGTCGGATTCCCGAAACATACGACGACGATCTCTACGACATGTCGGGTGTGAGGCTTGTCGAATCAGCCGATTGGATCACGGCCCAGCTCGAGCCGGTGACCGACTATTTCGAGCGGTGGTCGAACGGTCGCTACGTCGCAGAGTTCCGTGTGGGCGGCGACATCCACGGGGATGTCGGCGGAGCAGAGGAATGTGTCGATGTCGCGCTCGACAGGAGTGCGGAGGACGTCGACGGCGTGTTGGTTGTGGCGGATGCTCAACACCGAGAGGATCGTGTCGGCGGGTGGGGAAGGGGCGGTCATCAGTGCGACGCACCGTGTTCCGTTCGCGAGTCGAAGAGGGCCATCTATCTCGGAGCAGCCGATTTCGTCTCGGGTCCGGTGGTGCTCGATCTTGTCGAACACGAATTCGGTCATGCTCTCGACTGGCCGCACAGTTTCCGGTATGAGCCGTACGACAGTGAAATCGATGTCATGAGCGACAGTGCTGCTCCGCGCCGCAAGAACGTGATGAATCTTCACGCTCCCGGCGTTCTTGCCATCAACCGGTATCTCTCGGGCTGGATGGAGATCGAACCATTCGTTCTCGACGCGACTGCCGGTGGTGTCATCGACATCGATTCGGCAAGATTCGGCCTTGTACCAACTGCGCCGACGCGGGCCATCTCGGTCGAGGTGATCGACAAGGTGTCCGACTATCAGCATCTCGAGAGTGGAGGTGTCGTTGTTCACCTCATCGATTGGGGTCCTCGATCCTGCGACAATCCGGTGGGCGTGAACGGCGTGGGCGGGCGATTCTGTCTCGGGGCTGCGCGGTCCCAACGACTCATGGCACCTGTGATGAACCGCGATGGCGTGATACGAAGTGGTGAGCGGGTCGATGTGGACGGCGTGACGATCATCGTCGAGTCGATCACAGAGGTATCGGGTTCGATGACGGCTTCGATCCGATGGGAAATGACCTGATCAGCGCGTCGTGATTTCAGTTCCGCGCTTTCAGCGCGGAACTGACGTGTGCTTGAACTCGTTGAGGGAGTCCCATGCGATGAGGTCGAGGATTCGCGAGATGGTGTGTTGGGCGAGGGCTTCGTCGCCGTCAGGACGGTCGAGGAGTCGAACGAAGACCGCAGCCTCACCCACGATGAAGACTGGCACGCCCCACACTTGGTGAGAGCGGGCATATCGGGTGTGCTCATCGCGGATCGTGGCCAGAGGTCGACCAGTGTCGACTTCGGCGAAAACGGAGGCGGGATCGATTCCACATCCGCGTAGGACGACCGAAAGCGCCTCTCTGTCACGAAGGTCTCCGTTGCGAGTGTGCCGGAATTCGTAGAGAGCGTGATGCAGTTCGACGAAGGCGTGAGGTTGGTTGTCGCGCACGGCGACTCCGACCTGCAATGCGAGAAGTCCGGAATCGGTTTCGGGGGCGTCCCAGACATCGGGCATGCCGGGTTCGACGTGGGACTGTCCGAGACAGAACGGCACGAACGTGACATTCCAATCTGCTCCACCCCGCAAGCCATGAACAACGTGGTCGTGAGCGATGCGTCCGTACGGGCATCGGTAGTCCCACGTAACGGCAAAGGATCGTGTCATCTGTGAATCTCCCATGTGTGACCCAAGGTCCCAGGTGTGTGGATCATTTGAGTCTCTTCACCAGGGGTCGGGCAAGCATCCCGAGCCCGAGACCGACAGCCGCGCCGCCGATCACATCTGAGGCGTGGTGAATCCTCACGAACGCGCGGCTCGTGGCAACGACGCCGGCAAGGCCGAACCACATCGGCGCCGAGCGTCGGCCGTCGAGGTAGGTGAGAAGAGTCGCCGCAAAGAATGCCGAACTCGCGTGTCCGCTCGGAAACGAACTCGTGGATGGCGTTCGAACATCGAATCGCTCGTCACCGCTCTCAGTCGGTCTTTGCCGGCGGAAGAGCTTCTTGATGCCTTGATTGACGATCAGTGATTCGGCTCCGAGAAGTGCCGACAGCGCCAGTGCTTGATCGGCCCGACGATCGCTCGTCACACCGCGTGCAGCAGCGACGATGTGCCAGATGAGGCTGAAGTCACCGAGGTGACTCGCGGAGGTGAAGACCCGAGCGGCGATGGGAGAGTCACGAAGGACTTCGAGACTCTCATCCACGCGGGTATCGAAGTCTTCGAAACCCTGCAGGAGTTCACTGAAGTCCGGCTTGTTCATGATGTGTGACCGACATGCTTCTCGACGAGGACGCGAGTCGCAGGTTCAGGGCTCCAGGGTGTCAGCGAACGTGTCGATGATGCGCGCGATGCGCACCGGGTCGACGAAGGGACCGAAGTGGTCGAGATCGCTGTATTCGATGTGGTTCCCCTTGGGCAGACGATCGGCGATTGCCTCGGCGAATCCGGATGGCTGGAACGGCTCGGGGTGGCCGCTCAGGACCCATACGGGAATGTCGATGTCGGGCATCTTCTTCCACAGATGCGGAATTTCCGGATTGCGGAAGTTCTCTGCTTCGAGTGCAGGATCACATTTCAGGTGGACTCGTCCATCTTCACCCTTGCGGAACCCACCGCGAACATATGCATCGAGAGCTTCAGGTGTGAAGTGAGCCATGGGCATCTTTGCGGAATAGTTCTCGATCGCTTCGTCGTACGTCTTGAACGACGACTTTCGACGTGCAGCACCCTCAGCGAGAACATTCGGTCGATTTGCCGGCATGCGGAGGTCATCTGGCTTGACGATCGGCTCGTACAACAGCAGTCCGCGAAAGAGTCCGGGATTCTTGAGTGCTGCGAGCAGGAGCGTCGCCCCGCCCATCGAGTGACCGACTCCGATGATTCCAGCTGGTTCGGCGATCGATTTGCCGACTGCTGCTGCATCGGCGCCGTAGCCGGTCCACGACACCTTCCAGTCCTTGGGTGCTGGAGTGTCGCCGTGACCTCGATGATCGAAGGCATAGCAGTGGAAGCGCTTGATGAGATTTTCGGCAACGGGCTTCCAACACAGCCCGTGAAATCCATTGGCATGGGACAGAACGAGGTTCGGACCGATACCGCCAAAATCGTATGTGGCGACTTTGACTCCGTTCGAGGAGGCAACTTTCATCGTCTTGATCTCACTGTCCACGATTCTCCGGGGGTTCGGCTATCAGAACTTCTAGGCAATTCTTCTCGGCAGTTCTTCTGGGAAGGGCTTGCAGACAGACAGCCCTCAACTGTCCTTGCGCCGGCGTCGGCGCACCCCGATGAAAAGTCGATCGGAGACGACGCCGAGTGCAAACACCACGACCAGGCTCACCCACTGTCGGGTTTCGGTTTCGAAGAAGAGGAAGTCGATGGAGACCTCGTCGCGGTTGGACAGGACGAAGATCAGGGCCAGGAC
>JBJTGN010000415.1:0-4435 GCA_046093905.1 Actinomycetota bacterium | reverse complement strand
GCTCCGACACTAGTCCATCGATTCGCTTCTCGACACGCTGGTATTCGTCTAGTTCGCTGCTTGTCAGCTCAACAACAAGATTGACCATCTGCAGATCCGCAAGAACGCCATCGTCCATCGCATCTTTCAGGGAATAGCTATAGATGATGCCACCGAGTTCGGGCGTTAGTACGTCATCGAACCCGTCGTCACCGCGCTCCGGGGTAGCCGACAGACCAAGGCGCCAAAGCGCGTCGCCTTCAAAGACTCCCTTGTTGTGCTGACTTCCAGCCCAGTGACACTCATCGACAACCAACATGGTGGGCACACCAAGACCATTCCAGTGCTTGACGAGACTCCGAACCCCGGTACGCGCCGAATCGATCACAGCCACGATTACTAGATGATCGGGATTCGGGTCGGGGTTGATACCTCCAATAGTTCCGATCCGCCGAGGTGGGACGACCCTCGAATTGCGTAGCTCGCGCAACCATTGGTCTTGCAAGACTCGGGTAGGTACGACGATCGCGGTCCGTGCATTTTGAGCGAGGACCTGCTTCAAAGCCTCAAGGGCAAGTCTCGTCTTCCCAGTGCCGGTCGCCGCAGCAACGATCCCTCGCCGGCCATTGCCCTCCCACGCTTGCAGCGCCTCTACCTGCCACGAACGTAGCTCTGCCACCTCAGGAACTCCTAGTTTCCGGCGTACCGTCGACAACGAATAGTAATCTCCTCGGCATGGCAATCACGCGACCTGCGCTCCGCGGAAAAATGGGGTCAACTACCTATTACGAAGTCACAATGACCGCTCGTGAACTCACGAATAGCGTGCGCCCTGCGCGGGAAACAGATTCCTGGGCGACCGCTTCTATCGACGAGCGCATACAACGCGAAGTGAACAAGAGCCGCGTAATGTCAACTATCGTCCCCTACCTCGCTCAGCACCCAGATCGCTTTTTCGGTTCCTTCATCGTGCTGGTGCCACCGGGAGCGATCGAGTTCGAACCCCTCACCGATCTCATCAAGGATCTGCCAGCCGCCTATCGCAGTTCGTCCCAGAACATCGGGTACCTCACCATCGACAAGGGAGAACTGATAGCACTCGACGGCCAGCACCGCCTTCTTGCCTTCCGGGAAGTGATTCAGGGGGGCACGCACCTTGGGCCATTATGGTCGGAAGTCGGCGATGACGAGGTGTGTGTCCTGTTGCTCGAAGAGGAGACGGCTCAAAAGACCCGCCGTATTTTCAACAAAGTCAATCGCCACGCGAAGCCCACAGGGCGTAGCGACAACATCATCACGAGCGAGGATGACGGGTACGCATTGGTGACCCGCCGACTCCTCGACGCGGACCTGGACGCACCATTCGCGAACCGCTTGGTGAACGAACAGCAGTACGAGCCAGTCAACTGGACTAGCAACACGCTCACGCAGAAGACGACTCGTCTAACGACAATAAGCGCCCTTTACGAGAGTGTTCAGGACATTCTGACCTACGAAGGATTCAAGCACTTCTCCGAAAAGGAGAACCCTGTCGCGCCGGACGAGGAAACTCTCAACACCGCTTATGAGAAGGCTGCCGCGTGGTGGGAAGAGATTCTTCAAATGGATGCCTTCAAGGCAGCCCTGTCTGATCCCTCGACGATTCCGAACGTTCGATCTGACGCCGACGACCCTTCTACCCTGCTTATGCGGCCGGTTGGTCAAATCGCACTAGTAAGGGGACTCGTTTCAGCGATATTGTCAAGCAACGGGAGTCTTTCCTTGTCCGAAGCTAGGCGCCGCGTGAATAAGCTCGACTTTTCCTGTCCTCCTTCAAGCATGTGGCGCGACACCATAGTCCGCGCCGACGGACGCATGGTCGCCAGGAAAGAGGCCTATGACCTGGCTGCGCGGCTGATCGCGTACAAGATCGGAGCAGAATTCATGTCGGAGGAGTCAAAGCAGCGGCTTTGGGAGGACTGGAACAAGGCACGCGGCAAGAAGCCCCACGACGAGCTCGACGAACTCGAAGAGCATGAGCAGCCAGAGGAGCTGCCAGAGCCCCTCCAGGCGTAGGACATGGGCGGATACATTGGGGCGCCGATCAATACGGTTCTTCCCCTCGCGCCGACCGTCACGCTCTCGCAAGTTGAAGGTGCACTCGCTGAGTGGCTCGAAAAGGCCCATGGCGTCGCCCTCAGAAGCGCCGAAGACGATGGCCTTGTCATCGAATGGCGAGCTTCCGACGGGGCCGAGTTTGTCTGTCAGCTCGTTGCTTCCGACTCCGGTAAGCAAGTTCGACGGACAATCACCGCTTTCTCTGACGACTCAGGCGCCGTTGCGTTGGTAGAGGAAACTCCCCTCGCGACAAGCGATGCTCCGCACTCAGTTGTAGATCTGTCCGATGGCATGAGGCTGCTCCTCAATACGCTGTTGCCCATCGGGGACCAAGTAATGGGTCTCGACCGGAGTGGACCCATCAACTTCGCGGCAGCCGATTCCAGGGAACTTTTGTCAACGCTGGAGCAGGAGCTAACTCCTGGACTTGTCGCTGCTGTCGTTCCCGCCGAAGGCGATGGGCTCTCGATTGCGCAAAGAGCTCTGTTGAGCGACCTGTCTGGACTTGCGATCGTCGGTTTTATGCCGATCGGCGCTGAGTTGCTCAGTGCTAGCGGTAGGTCACCGCAGATTCGGTCGGGCAGCGTCGTGAGCATCACTCGTACTGCTGCGGGGCTGGAGTCGCACGTTGTCGCGTCGACGTCCCTTCGGACGAAACTCGATTCGGCGCGCCGGCTAATCGTTCGCCGTCACCTTTCAGCGCCTGTTCCATTCGATCTTGAGCGCCGTAGGTCGGCCGCGATGACAAGGCTTCTCACAGTTGGTGGCGAAGTTGACCTCCCAACCGCGCTTTTGCTTCTTGACGAGGAGAGCCAACGCGCGAATGAACTCGCCAACAGGGTGAAGGAACTCGAAACAACCCTTGAACGGGCGTTCGAAGAGCAAGATGGCGCTTTAGGCGACCTCGGCGAAGCATTATCTCGTCTCCGATACCTTGAGCGCGCTTTCAGGGAGCTCGGCGAATTACCCACCGTTGAAAACGATTTCGATGACGACTGGCGGCCGGACTCATCAGCGGAAGCCCTTCTTGCTGCCCACGAGTTGCTCCCTTTTCTCGTTATCAGCGCAGCGGAAGATGGCTGTCAGGCTCTCGATGAACAACAGAAGCGAGGAATTTGGGGCAAGAAGGTGTGGATGGCCCTTCGAGCTCTCAACGAGTACTGTCGCGCCAAAGCCGAGGGTCGCTTCAGCGGTGATCTGAACAAGTACCGTGAGGATCCGCCTGCCGGGGCAATACCTCTCCTACCTGAGTTCGCCGGGCGGGAGAGCGAACCAACGACCAACAATCCTGGCCTTAGAGCGCTGCGTACGTTCGGGGTTCCAAAAATCGTGGATGCGTCGGGCAAGATCTACATGGAACAGCACGTCAAGATAGACAGAGGCGGACAGTCGGCCCCGAGAATTCACTTCTACGACGACTCCGGCGGCCCGACGCAACGCATCTACATCGGCTACATCGGACCACATCTTCCGACGTGGTCGAGTTTTTGAAAAGGACTTACTGCGGAAGCGCAAAATTTCCATCGCCTTTGGCTTCAACCAAGTCAGCTTCTAGCTCCTGAATATCATTGCTGGGCATGAGATCTCCCGCAATAAGATACGTTCCCAACCGACCAGCCAGTCTTATTGAGTATTCACTCGTTGACATCTGCCCATTTGCATAGACCACGGTGCTGGTAAACAACGAATCCGCTGCAGACCAGCCCTGGTCCTCGGCTATTTCAAGAGCATCTTCGAGCCTGCGGCCCAAGCGCACTGCTCCGACTAGCGCATGTGTGAAAGCGATCTGACCGATTGGGCGGAACAGAAGCGAGTACTCTGCACGGAAAGAACGCAGGTCAGGCAACAAGCTGGGACGTGCAATCGCCCTGCGATAGGGAGTGAAGCCCGTGAGGACCGCATCCCACCATCCGGCGACGAAGGTGTATGCACGCGTAAGCTGTTCGTCGCTCGGCCGATTGACCATGTGCTTCTCATCAAAACCTGTCACGCCGTCTGCTTGAAGCGCGATATTAGTCATCTGGTAGAGCGCTGAAAGCGTGGTGAACTTTCTAGCTTCAGGCCGCAGGGTTTGTTGCCGCCATTCGACAATAGGTTCGCCAGCTCCGTCCGAGGCGTTGAGTGGCGGCTGCGGACCAGCTAGGCCCAGGGGCGGTTTTTCTTCCACCAACCACCGGGTGACGATCGCTGAACCGTCATCTTCGCTCGTAATTATGTTGTCAGTCGGACTTGTAGGCTTGGCATAGCGGTTGACTTTATTGAAGATTCGCCGAGTCTTCTCAAACGACTCATGGGGAACAAATAGGACGCTAACTTGGTCTTCGGCCACGGCATCCACATACTCGCCGGTGAGTTCCGA
>JBJTGN010000414.1:0-16132 GCA_046093905.1 Actinomycetota bacterium | reverse complement strand
GTACACGGCTCGACTCAAGGAGGCGGGACTCACCGTCTTCCATGTGGTTCCCACGCTCTCGGCTGCGCTGAAAGCCGTCGATGCCGGAGTCGACGGCCTCGTGGTGGAGGGCGGCGAAGGTGGCGGCTTCAAGAATCCTCGTGACGTGTCGACCATGGTTCTTCTGCCCCTCGTCTGTTCGAAAGTCGACGTCCCCGTGATCGCCGCCGGTGGAATCTGCGACGGAGTCTCGATGGCCGCAGCCTTCGCTCTGGGCGCCGAGGGCGTTCAGATGGGAACCCGAATGGTGTCGGCAGCGGAATCCCCAGTTCACAACAATTGGAAGAACGCAATCCTCGCTGGCGCCGAGACCGACACTGTCTTCTTGAATCGACTGTCACGACCAGGACTGCGCGCGCTTCGCACTGAGCGCACTACTCGCCTCGAGCGCGATGAGCATGTGCCTCTGACAGAGATGGCAGGCGCCATGGACCTCTACTTCGGAGGTGACATGGAAGCCGCCATTGCCCTCACCGGTCAGGTGATGGGACGCATCGAATCCATCGAACCTGTTCGAGACATCATCACTCAAACCATGACGGAGTTCCGCGAGACATTGTCTCGGCTGTCGACGATCTGAGTCGCGCTCGTCCACAAGTTGACGAGCGCAAGGAAGAAGAGCGTCGCTCCTGCAATGTGGAAGCCGACGAGCAGAGCGGGGACCCCATTGAAGTACTGCACGTAGCCGATCGCGGCTTGGATGAAGCCGATTGCGATCACGCCTTCGAGGGCTGTCATCGGTGCCTTGTGCACGAGGTTCCTTCGCAACGAAACCGCCAAAACCACACAGGCAACAAGGGTCGCAACGACCGTGATGCCATGAATCCGTGCGACATGTGAGATGTCGAACCCGAACCGTGGCGCCTCTTCGTCTCCAGCGTGGGGCCCCGTTCCTGTCACAACGGTTCCCGTGACGACCGCCATGGTTCCGAGGGCGACGACGAGTCGGATGAGGCGACTCTGCAGCGGATCCACTGTTCGGGTGGGGCGGCCCCCATCGGACTGGGCCGATCGCCGCACGAGGACGAGCGCATTCGCAACGAGCACCATGGACAGCGCGAAGTGTCCCATATTGGCCAACGGGTGCAGACCCGTCATCACCACGACTCCGCCCAACACGACTTGAGCGAGAACACCGATGACCAACCCCCACGACAGCACGACGAGATCACGCCGATACGGACTTCTCCGACGTGCAGCAAGGACTGCTGCAATGACTCCGGCCGCAACGAGACCAGTGAAGAGCCGATTCACCTGTTCGATCGCTCCATGCCCGGTCGAAACGTCGATGAACCGTTCGCTGTTGCACTGCGGCCAGTCCGAACACCCGAGTCCGGAGCCGGTGAGCCGCACGGCTGCTCCGGTCACCACGATCGTGCACAACAGGACGAGCGCAATCCAACAGATTCGAGTGTAAGCGGTTGGACTCATCGAACGACCTGCCGGCATGGCAACAGAGTAGATCCGAAGAGAGTGCACCAGTATCACGAGCGACTACGGTCACATCATGATCACGTCATTCGACGACTACCCGATTCACTCGAGTAGCGCACCCGTCAACGAGACTGCATCGAGCGATCCGAATCATTACGACCGCTACTTCTTCAATGGCTATCGCACCGATGCATCGCTCTACTTCGGCGTTGCACTCGGGCTGTATCCGAATCGCCACGTTGCCGACGCATCGTTTTCGGTGATCCTCGACGGCAAGGAGCAGATCTCGCTCCACAGTTCTCGTCGAGCTCCCGCCGACCGCCTGCACGCAAACGAAGTCGGACCGATCAGGATCGAGATCATCGAACCTCTGCGTCGCCACCGCATCCTGGTCGACAGCCCTGAACACCGTTTGAGCGCGAACCTCGAGTTCGCCGCTCGAAGCGAACCGGTTCAAGAACCACACTTTCTAGTCAAAGCCGGGCAGCGGACCGTCTTCGACTACACCAGGCTCACGCAATTCGGTCGGTGGTCCGGCTGGATCGAAATCGAGGGAGTTCGCCACACCGTCGACTCCTCGACCACACCCGGTTCCCGAGACAGATCATGGGGAGTCCGACCCGTGGGACCTGCAGCAGATCTCGGAGCGCCTGTGGGTGAGAGGCAGTTCTACTGGCTGTGGGCGCCGATCAACTTCGAGTCCTTCGCCACACACTTCGATGTGAACGAATTTTCCGACGGCTCGCGCTGGCACGAAACCGGCTTCATCATTCCTGACTCCCTCGATCATCCGTCCGAACTAGATCGAGGCGTGATCGATTGCAGACACGTCGATTACGACATGACGGTTCGATCCGGCACCCGTTGGGCCGAGAGTTTCCGAGTTCACCTCGGAGAAAGCTCAAATGGTCAGGACTCACAGACGATCGAACTCGAGCCCTTGTACGAGTTTCACATGCTCGGCATCGGATACGGCCATCCAGAATGGGGCCATGGTCACTGGAAAGGTGATCTCGCAGTGGGATTCGAAAGATGGCCACTTCCGGTCGCAACTCCGTGCGATCCGAAGCACCTGCACATTCAGGCACTCTGTCGGGCTCGAATGGGCGAACATACTGGGATGGGCATTCTCGAGCAGCTCATCATCGGGCCACATGAGCCACTCGGGCTGACAGGAATCATCGACCCAGCGCCATAAAGGTGAATCGCGGACATCGACCCTGCCCGCCACCCCGAACAGTTCCATTCATCAGGTCTGACGGATCGTCATTAGGTGTGACGGATCGTCATTCCCCCGTCGACCACGATCGATGCGCCGGTCACGAAGCTCATCGCAGGAAGACACAGACTCACAGTCATGTGCGCCACTTCCTCGGGCTCACCGTACCGACGCAGTGCCACTTTGCGGCGGGCGTACTTCTCCTTGGCCGCATCGGGAATGACTGCGGTCATGCCCGTGTTGATCGGGCCGGGACACACGCAATTAACCGTGATGCCTTCGCGTCCCAGTTCGACAGCAAGACTTCGCGTCAGTCCGGTCACTGCCGATTTAGATGACGAGTAGGCCGACAAGGTTGGCGTGGCCACGATCGATTCGGTCGAGGCGATGTTGACGATGCGCGCTGCATCGGAGCGCCGAAGAAGCGGCAATGCGAGACGAACCAGACGAACGTACGACGTGAGATTGACGTCCAATGTGCGATTCCATGCGGTCCAGAAATCGTCGTCACTCAGATCCACACCCGAACCTCGAGAGATTCCCGCATTGTTGATCAGGATGTCCAGGCCGCCGAAATCATCTTCGACACCCTCGATCAATGCCCGAAGTTCTCCATCATCGGTGACGTCGAGAGGAAATCCGCGTGCGGAGTCTCGTCCGTGTACTGCGTGAATCTCCTCGACGACGCGTTCCACGCCGATGTCATCGAGATCGACAACAGCGACGCGGACTCCCTCATCGGCAAGCAAGTGAGCAGTTGCGCGACCCATGCCACTCGCTGCTCCCGTCACGATGGCCGTGCGTCCCCGCAGCGACCGACTCCCAGAAGTCAACCGCAGACGAGACCTCATGTGATCGTCCGCGTTCACGGCCGCACCTCGTAGAAGGCATTCAGCGAGTGTTCGATCTCGAGACGTCGAAACCGAGTGAAGCCAGCTTCAATCGCCATGTCTCGGGCCTTCGATTCAGGAAGCCCGAGCGTGCCGAGGCCTGCACCACCTTCAACTGACATCGCCGATGACATACAACTCATCACGCTGATGCCGTACATCAACGATGCCATCGGGTTCTTTGCAACATTTTCGGCGAATGTGTCGAGGGCCTTGATGTCGACGAGCAACCACACGCCATCACGTTTGAGGGACTTTCTGATCGCCTTCATCACATCGAGGGGATGAGTCATGTCATGGATGCAGTCGAACGCGGTGACGAGGTCGAGCGATCCGTCATCTGGAAGAGGATCTCGACGGGGATCGACAAACGTGACATTGTCCGCTCTTTCCTCCGATCGTTTGATCTCTGCCCTGTCGAGCGCATGACGCGAGATGTCGTAGCCGACCACTCGACTGTGCGGAAAGGCTTTCGCCAAGCGAATAGCCGCTCCACCTGCCCCACATCCGACGTCTGCGACATTCGCCCCCTTTTCGAGCCGATCGACCATTCCCTCCAGAGCCGGCATCACGACCGGAATCAGATAACTACGACTCCACGGCTCGAACGACCTCTCGATACCGACTGCGCCATCGGGACCATGGCTGTCGTAGTCGTGGCCGATTCCGCTGCGAAACGAATCGGGCAGAACGCGCAAGCTGTCCATTGTCTGAGGAAGCCGGTGAAACATTCCCATTCCAAAAGCAGGATTGTCCTCGTCGGCAAGCACCAGAACAGCTTCGGGAGTCAGCGAATAGTGTTCGATTCCCGATTCGTCATAGGTGACCTCGATGATGCGTGCTGCCGCCTGATTGTGCAGCCATTCGCGCACCCAGCGAGGATGAAGGCGACATCGCTGAGAAATCAGGTCACCGGTCTCCGGCTCCTGGGCTGCTGCCATCGCCTTGTAGATGCCGAGTCGATCCCCAAGATGGATCATTCCCGAGGTCACCGCGCCTTCGAGTTTCGTGAACACTTGGAATTGGAAGAGTTTCAGAAGGTTCGGATCCACCTCTCGTGCAGCCATGTCACCGGATCCTTTCAGTAGGTGCGATCACCGAAGGGAAGGTGTTCGACATCACTCAAATTGGTCAATCCGAATGTATGACCATCACCCAATTCGTAGGAAACCAGACGGCTGATCGAACCGTGACCGATCACGAACCGTTCCCATTCCCAAGGTGTTGGTGGCAGGCCAAGAATGTGCCCGATGAAGACGCTGTTCGTGCCTGCATGAGCGATCAGCAGAATCTTTCGATCAGGATCTTCGATGTGCCAGACGGGGAGATCCTGCCCAGATGATTCGATCCCACGGTCTCCGAGGAATCGAGTGGCTCCTTCATGGATGCGCTTCACGAAGTCGCGAACCGGCTCGCCATCCTCGAGACCATTCCAACGGAGAGCCGCCGGCCGCATCCGCTCTTCGCGGTAAGCAGCATCTGCTTTCTCTCTCGGGGTTCCGTGCCAGATCGGACTGCGAATCTCCTCGAGCCAGTCCTGCGTGTTGGTTCGCCCGCTTTCGATCCCGCGCTCGCGTAGCAGAGGTTGGGCGGTCTGTTGCGCGCGAACGAGAGGCGAGACCCAAATCTCGTCGAAGTGCTGGTCGGCCATCGCCCGTGCCACGAGTTCGGCTTGGCGAAAACCCAACTCGGTCAACGGCGGGTTGTCGACATTCAATTCGTCTCGCACCCATTCGGGCTGCGCATGTCTGATGAGGACGATCTCCACGTCCTACTCACCTCTCACTCATCTGTTTCACGGTTGATGTTTCACGGTTGATGTTTCACGGTTGATGTTTCACGGTTGATGTTTCACGGTCGAATGCTCGCGAACTCGAAACATCCTCTCTTGACATTTCGACGCTCACTGACCCGCATTCGAATCAGTCGAGCGTCGCCACGCATCGTAGAGGTCGCGGTACTCCCCAACTTGCGATACCAACTCTGCATGAGAGCTGTCCTGGATCACGCGCGCATCCTTCATGACAAGGACTCGATCGGCTCGCTCGGCAGTCGACAGTCTGTGCGCGATAGCTACGATCGTTCGCCCAGTGGCCAAGCGATCCAAAGCCCGCTGAAGCCCGACTTCGGTGACAGCATCGACCGACGACGTGGCTTCGTCGAGAACGAGGATGTCGGGATCGACAATGGCTGCTCTCACCAGTGCAACCAGCTGCCGCTCTCCAGCCGAGAGACGTGAGCCACGCGCCCCAACCTGAGTTGCGACCCCAGCATCGAGACCGAGCAGCCAAGTTTCGAGATCGAGGTCGACGAATGCTTGCGTGATTTCAGCTTCGGTTGCATTCGGTTTCCCGAATCGAACATTGTCGGCAATCGTGCCCTCGAAGAGGAACGGCTCCTGTGGGACCACAACCAATCGCTTGCGAAATTCATCGTTGCTCACCCTGGAGAGAGGAATTCCAGAAAGATTGATCTGCCCTTCGGAAGGATCGATGAATCGAGCCAGCAGTCGGCCCAACGTCGTCTTGCCCGAGCCTGTCGACCCCACGACGGCAACAGATGTTCCGTGGGGGATGCGCAGATCCACGTCGTCGACAGCCGGACCACTCGATTCGTCTTCCCCGCGTCGGGGACGATACGAAAAGCAGACACGGTCGAAGAAGATGTCGAGAGGGCCGGTTGGAAGTGGGATCGGATCACTCGTCGGTGGTGGAGTTTCCGGAATCGCCAGCACCCCCAGAACACGCCTCAGACCTGCAACCGCTGTCTGGGTCTGGTCGATCACCTCGCTCAATTCGGCGACCGGCTCGAGGAATCGATAGGTCAGGAAAACGAATCCAATGAGAGCACCCGGAGACAATCCCGACGACGGACCGATCTGCCAGCCGATGGCGATGATCGCACTGATTGCGAAAACTCCGAACACTTCGCCAGAGGGGAACAGCAAAGAGCCCATGAAAGATGCTCGAACTTGATCGTTCGCTTTGCGTTCTGCGGCCAGCTTGGCTCTCCGCGCGAACTCTCCGCCTGCGTCGTACGCGCGAATCGTCTCGGCACCCGTGACAAGTTCTGCTGTCGTGGCGAGAAGTTCCGCATTGGCTGCACGCGTGCGTTCATACGCTGCAACCAGGCGAACTTGCACCTGCCGGAGGACGACGACGAGCGGAGCAGCCACCACGAAGACCACAAGGGCGAGCAACCAGTTGTACGCGAGCATGACGATCGCAACGATCGCCATCAAAGCGCCGCTCAACAAGAACGACAGCGCTCCCCACGAGAAGAACTGTGACAACGTTTCGACGTCGGAGGTCACCCGAGCAACCAAGGCGCCACGCTTTTCATCGTTGTGATCTTCGATGCCGATGCGATGGATTCGCCCGAACAATCGCGTGCGGAGATCGAGGAGAGCAGTTTCGCTTCGTCGCCCAAGTCGCCACACCGCTGTCCTCTGACTGATTCCCGCAATCAGGAGCCAGACGATCGCGATTGCGCAGAGAACCGAAATACGACCCACATCCAGCACTTCCGAACGGTTCGGAGTTGCTGCATCACTGTTGATCCCGCTGTCGATCGTCTGCTGTACGAGCACGGGAATCGCGACGCGGCCGGTCGCGCCGACGAGCGCGAAGAACACGGTGAGGCCGAGACCCTGTCGCAGTGCGGGTGCTGCGCGCAATCCGTCTCGAACGGTGCGAAGGGCCGACGACTCGGCGCCAATTGCTCCGGGATTCGCCTCGTTGGATCCGGCGTCATCGACCACAGCTTCACCTTCAGCCGACATCGTCACCTCGATCACGCTCGAAGGCCGAAATGAGTTCGCGATATGCCGGTGTGGAGACGAGCAGCTCGGAGTGCGTTCCCTGCGCAACAACTCGTCCCGCCTCCATGTACACGACCGAGTCGGCCATGCGAATCAAACTCGGTCGAGATGCGACGGTGATGATCGTCGTCCCAGCAAGCTCACGTCGCACATTGTCGATGACCTTGCGCTCCGTCACGGGATCGAGAGCGCTCGTCGTGTCGTCCAGGAGCAGCAACGCAGGCCGCCCGAAGATCGCCCGAGCCAGAGCCACACGTTGACGCTGACCGCCAGAAAGGCTCACTCCCCTCTCTCCGACAACGGTTTCGATCCCGTTCGGCAACTCTTGAACGAACGAAGCCTCCGCTACTCCCAGAGCCCAATCCACCCTCGGATCGTCGACTCCGACCCCCCGACCCATAGTCACGTTGTCGGCCAAAGAAGCACCGAGCAGGAACGGTTCTTGAAAGACGACGGCACGCGACTCGGGTGCCGTGATCCGACCGGAGAGAACGGGCAGGATTCCTGCGATCACCTCGATGAGTGTCGTCTTCCCACATCCCGTCGGTCCGACGAGGGCCACGATCGACCCACAGCCGACTTCGAGATCGACCGCTCGCAGATCAGTGTTCGATGGTTCCAGATTCTGGCGATCGACACCGGGCATGTCCGAGGATTCGATGTGACGAGCAGTGACCGAACTCAGGCGAACACAACAACCTTGCTTCACGGTGGTCGCATCGAGTTCGGCGATCGAGGTTCGAGGATCCTGAACGATGGGCTGATCCATCAGCGAGTGAATCCGACTTCGGCCAGCTTGGGATCTGGGTAGTTCTGACAACGCATATCCGACGAGGCGCAGCGGAAAGACGAGCAGCGCGAACAAGTAGATGAAACTCGACAGGCCTCCGATTGTCAGATGGCCAGCATCGACGCGATGTACTCCAACCAACACCATGATCACATTGGTGACGTTCGGAAGCATGTCGAGCAGCATTTCGAATGTGCTGCGAAGGCTGATCGCTCGCACGCGTGCCGCGCGGACACGAGTCGCAATTGCGGACAATCGCTCTGTTTCTGTGGTCTCTGCACCGAAAGCCTTGACAACAGAGACGGCTTCGAAACTTTCGTGTGTTGCACTCGAGAGCGATCCCAACTCCGCCTGAGCGAGTGCAAACCATTCATCGACGCGACGCTGGTACTGAACATTGGCAATGATCAGAACTGGAAATACGGCAACTGCGAGAGCTCCGAGCACGGTATCGAGAGCGATCAGTCCAATCGCCGCCACGAACATCATCAGGAGCACGCTGCTCGCATAGGGCAACGGCGCGAGTACGGCCACTGTTGCCTCGACATCGACTCCGGCTCGAGTGATGAGATCTCCCGTTCGCTGGCGTCGATGCCAAGGAGCTGGTTGAGAGGCCAATCGATCGACAACTTCGCCAGTGATCGACTCGGCCGTCTTCCACTGGGTCTTCCCGGCCCAGGTTCGGCGAACGATGACGCCACCTGCCCGAGCGAGTGCAATCGCAATCAGGACCGAGACGCCGATCAAGAGTGTCCCGCGGTCATTCGATCCCTCATCGAATCTCGGAAGGACTGCCTCATCGATCACCCAGCGCAAGGCCCAGGAGGAGGCGACCGTACAGACGGCGAACACCGAGGCGCCGAGCATCGAAATGAAGAAGAGTCCGGGATGGTAGGAGACGAGCTCTTTGATCAACGACAGCGCCCGAGGTCGCTCATCGACCTGGGACTCATTGGACAACACCCGACTTTCCTATCACTCGACAGGTCCGAAGCATGGCGTCTCACTAGTGTGAGAAAGATGCTCGCAGCGAATTCGGTCGGTACGTCGATCGACCAGGTGAACACGGGACTCCTCGTTCTGAGACTGTGCCTCGGTCTCTTTCTCGCCTATCACGGCGTCAACAAGATCTTCGGCCCCAATGGACTGTCCGGTACGGCAGCGTGGTTCTCGAGCATCGGCTTCAAATGGCCATCGGCTCAGGCCCGAATTGCGGCACTGACGGAGATCGGAGCAGGTCTGCTGATGGCCCTCGGGCTGCTCACGCCGATCGCCGCTGCGGGGATCATCGGGATCATGATCGTTGCAATCGCTGTTGCTCACTGGAAAGTGGGTTTCTTCGTCTTCCATCCCGGCCAAGGATGGGAATATTGCGCCACGATCGCCATTGGAGCACTCGCAGTCGGGACGATCGGACCAGGTGAGTGGTCGGTCGACAACGTGATCGACTTCATGCCGACTGGCTGGATTCCCCTTGCCCTCTCGCTCGTCATCGGAGTCGGATCAGCTGTTCTGCAATTGCTGATCTGCTATCGCCCATCGAACCAAAGGTCAGCTCGAACATGACAACCGATTCACGTTCGACTCGAACGATCGCAATTCGCGTTCTCCTCGGAATCATTTCTCTCGGCATCGCGGCCTTCTGGGTCTGGGCTCTCTTCTTTCCGCAGACGAAACAATCCGTAGCCAAGGTCGATGACGAAGTGTGGACTGTTCGAGCAGAACAGATCTGTCGTGCGGCAAACGTCGAACGTGACGGACTGTCGGATCTGCGCCGTATCGACGACGTCGGCGAAGGTGCACTCTCGGAACGTGCCGAACTCATCGACCGCGCAACAGACATCATCGAGCAGATGGTCACTGATGTGACGGCCGAGAAGCCAACGAGCGCCACCGACGTCGCCCTCATCGACTCATGGGCCAGCTACTACCGACAGTGGATCGAGGATCGACGCATCTACACCGATGTCCTTCGCTCTGGAGACAATCCGCCGTTTGCAGAGTCCATGGTCGAGGGATCGCCCATTTCGGAGTACATCAACGATTTCACGGTTGCCAACCGTATGAAACCATGTTCGGCTCCGACAGACCTCGCCGTCTGACGATCACGTCACGTCGACCCAGGCGTTTCCGCGATAGTGCTTGATCACTCGTGCTGGAACGCCAACAGCGACCGAATAGGACGGGATCTCCCCCGTGACCACGCTGTTCGCTCCGATGACAACGTGTTCGCCGATTCGTGCACCCGGCAGGACGACTGAACCGTGACCGATCCACGATCCCGAACCGATCGAGACTTCGCGCTCAGGCATCGTCTGAACTGAGATCGGAAGGTCGACGTTCTCGTATCCATGATTCTGATCCGTGATGTACACGTCGTGTCCTGTCCACACGTCGTCGCCGATACGAATCGAGAAGTGCCCGACGATCCCACTTCCTTTTCCGATCAGACATCTGTCTCCGATTTCCACGACTCGATCGGTGAGACAGACCTGGCCCGGGACCATTCCCGCGGACAGAGTGCAGTGCGGTCCAATCATCGTGTTGCGCCCGATGTGGATGTAGCGCTCGTTGAAGATCGTGTTCGGAGGGAAACAGATGACGCTGTGCTGTCCGAAGGTGCCAAAGGATCGTCCGAGTCGACTTCCCGGACCGATTGCTCCTGCTTCGACCGCGATCGACCACCAGCGATGAATCAGGCCGGACAGGCGACGATTGCGCCACGCACGCCACCGCGACATCGGCGGTGCGTCCATTGCCGGTCGATCTTCCACGGGGCGACATTACCGACCGGTACAAGCGAGACACAGGTGCCTGCGCACAATGCCCGAAATCACACAATTCCCCGATCCACCTGAAGGGATTCTTGATCTACCTGGCTAGGTTCTGACGTGTCGAGGCTGTACTCGACGAACTTGAATCAGTTGATCTCGTCCGCTCTGCGGCGCTTGCCCCTTCGAGGTTTTCATGACTGCTCGACCTCAGAACTTGAATGGCGCCGACATCCCTGCGCGCAAGAAGGTGACCGTCCCCGATCTGGCCAAATGGAAGGCTGAGGGTCGTCGCATTGCGATGATCACCGCATACGACGTCACCTTCGCACGCATCGTGGACGAAGCCGGAGTGGACATGATCCTCGTCGGCGATTCTGTTGGGATGGTCGTCCAAGGAACATCGAACACCATTCCGGTGGAACTGGACGAAATGGCGTATCACGTCCGCAGCGTCGCTCGTGCAAACACGAAAGCTCTCGTTGTCGGCGATCTGCCATTCGGTTCCTATCAGGTCAGTCCAGAGCAAGCCGTTCGATCCTCCATCACCTTGATGAAGGCTGGAGCCGAGTGCGTCAAGCTCGAAGGTGGAATGCCGATGGCACCGGCCATTGCGGCAATCACGCGTGTCGACATCCCAGTGGTCGCCCACATCGGACTCACCCCGCAGAGCTACCACCGCATGGGTGGGTTTCGCATCCAGGGTCGCCAGGAGGGTTTTGAAGCCGGCGGACGCGAGCGAATCCTCGAAGATGCACACGCCGTCGAACAGGCAGGAGCCTGTGCTGTCGTGATCGAAGGCGTGCCCGCCGAACTTGCGTCGGAGATCACGGACAAAGTCAGCATTCCGACGATCGGTATTGGAGCGGGTCGCTTCTGCGACGGTCAAGTTCTCGTCCTCCATGACGTCCTCGGCCTCAGTGATTCCAAATACCGTTTCGTCAAGCAGTACACGGACTTGAGGTCACCCGCTGTCGACGCCACCGCAACTTACGTTGCAGAGGTGCGCGACGGATCGTGGCCGGACGAACAGCACTCCTTCCACTGACGGTTCCACGAATCGAGCAGTTGTGGACGTGATCACCTCTTCTGAGGCCCTGCGAGACGTCGTTACCTCGAATCGGTCTCAGGGCAGGACGATCGGCTTCGTTCCAACGATGGGGGCGTTGCACCGGGGACACCTCTCATTGATCGACATTGCTCATCACCACGCCGACATCGTCATTGTTAGCGCTTTCGTGAACCCGCTCCAATTCGACAATGCCGAGGACTTCGACCGATATCCGGAAACTCGACATGCAGATGAGGACTTGTGCCGCCAGCAGCAGGTTCAGATTCTGTATCGGCCAAACGCAGCCGAGATGTATCCGAGTGGATTTGCCACGAGCGTTCGCGTGGACGGGCTGTCAGCGATCCTCGAGGGAGCGTCCCGACCGGGACATTTCGACGGCGTCGCGACCGTCGTCGCGAAGCTGTTCAACACAGTCGACCCCGACATTGCCGTCTTCGGAGCCAAGGACTTTCAGCAAATTGCTGTGATTCGCACAATGGTGAAGGATCTCGGTTTTCGAGTTCGCATCATTGTTGCGCCCACCGTGCGCGAGAGTGATGGTCTTGCCATGTCGAGCCGCAACGTTCGCCTCGACATCGAGGCACGACGCGCCGCCACTGGCTTGTCAAAAGGGTTGTTCGCCGCACGAACTGCCTTTCGCGCCGGAACGACGAGCGCTCGTACCCTCGTAGACCTGGTGGTTGGCCACATGAGGTCGTCCCCGCTCGTCACGGTCGACTATGTGCAGATCGTCGATCCGTACAATCTCAAGCCCGTTGAGGTCGCTGGTCGCGACGATGTCGCCGTCGTGGCGGCAATAGTTGGAGGAGTCCGGTTGATCGACAATCTCGCCTTGGGTGATGACGACAGCGTCGAAAACTGACAGCCGAACATGAATCATTCACTCGCCCATCACGCGTGTCTGTGGAACGACGATCTCTCCGTCGACTCGGATCTGACCGAACCCGAAAGAGACGTCGATGGGATCACGTGCGACGTCGTGATCGTGGGTGCTGGATTCACCGGACTGTGGACGGCCTTCTACCTCCTGCTTGCTGATCCGAATCTCGATGTGACCATCGTGGAAGCTCGGCGAGTCGGGTTCGGTGCGAGTGGTCGCAATGGAGGTTGGTGCTCACCGCTGCTGCCGATGTCCCTCGACAAGATCGCTCGCCTTCACGGACGGGATACGGCTCTCGCTTCTCGCCGAGCAATGGTGAACACCGTCGACGAAGTGGCTCGCCAAGTCCGAGAGCGGAAGATGGACTGCGGTTTCGCCAAGGGCGGGTCACTCGATTTGGTGCGCAATCGTCCGCAGATGATGCGAGCTGAGGATCACGTTCGGTCGATGCGAGATCTTTCGGTGCCGGAATCAGAGGTCCGGATCATTGGCGGCCACGAACTCCACAGTCGTATCTCTGCACGAGGAGTCACAGCCGCAGTTCTCGAAACCGAGTCAGCGGTTCTGAATCCTGGTCGACTCACGCGCGAACTCTCCGGAATTGTTCGATCATTCGGCTGTCGAATTCTCGAAGGAGTGTCGGCTCTTCGCATCGAGCCAGGACGCGTCACAACGGATTGCGGCGATGTTTGCGCTCCGAGAGTCATTCGAGCAACCGAAGCGTTCACACCGACGTTGTCCGGGGAGAAACGCACCGTCGTGCCGCTGTACTCACTGATGATTGCCACCGAACCGCTCGGTGACGACCTGTGGGCAGATGTCGGCCTCGAAGATCGGCCTTCGTTCACGGACGGCCGTCGCATCCTCGTCTACGGACAACGCACAGCAGATGGCCGAATCGCATTCGGTGGGCGGGGAGCTCCGTACCATTTCGGTTCGCGCATCAGAGCCGAATACGACACCGATGCACGAGTTGCGCGCCATCTCGTCGACGCTCTCCACGATCTCTTTCCGCAGACTCTCGGCGTGAACATCACGCATCACTGGGGCGGACCACTGGCAGCACCACGGGACTGGTCGTGTTCGATTCGCTTCGACCCCCGAACGGGGCTCGGATCTGCCGGGGGTTATGTGGGGGACGGTGTCGCAACGGCAAACTTGTCGGGACGGACTCTCGCAGACCTCGTTCTCGAGCGGGAATCTGATCTCATAGACCTTCCCTGGGTTCACCATCGCTCTCCGAAGTGGGAACCAGAACCCATTCGTTGGTTCGCCGTCAACGGAATGGCTCGACTCGCTGCACTCGCGGACCGCTACGAAAATCGAAGAGGTCGACCAGCACGCCGAATCGATTCCCTGGTTCGCAGAGTGTCAGGGCGTTGACGATTCAGCGGCGCTGATCGGAACGCTCGTGTGTCGCCACATACCGAACGCTGAACACACCATCTCCCGACAAGATGCCGCCACGAGCGAAAAGGCGACCGTCCTGCCAGTTCGACAGACCCAATTCGGGTCGGGAAAGCGCATACTGCCCATCGACCCAACGCGTGAATCCGTCACCGACGAATGGCGCATTCGCCCGTCGATAGACACGATCGAGATCCGATCGATCTGCGCTGATCATCGACACCACGAAGAGCGGACTGTAAGCGTTGAACGCGTCGATCGCTTCATCGATGCCATCGACGAACAACAGAGAGACCTCTGGAACCTCATCCCATTCCCACTCGACCGCCAGTGTGTTCGTATCCGACTCGATCTCGAGATCGATGGATCTGCCGGGAACTGCGGCGCGAACTCTCTCGGCATCCCCATCGTCTCCGACGACATGAAGCCGTACGCGGCTCCCCAAACGCTGGGCGGCCGAATCGAGACCGCGCAGTGTTGCATCGAGACACTTCGTTGATGATCGCTCGACGCACATCACGTTCACGGTGTTGCACACTTTGCGATCGAGAGAAGCTTCGACGCATCCAGCGATGCGATCCTCGTCTGCCGACGTCGAGAGGATGATCCAGGCTCCGCCCGTGCCGTGAAGACTGACGGGAATGCCGGTCTGACGCGCGACCGCTCCGAGTTGAGCCACTGCTGAGCCGCTACCGCGAGCCACCGCGAGAGCAATTCCCCTGTTGGAGAACAGCGAATGACCAGCCGACCTCTCGGGTGAGTCGAGAAGAACGACCGCCCCGCTCGGCAGTGAGGCTTCTGCGAGCGCTGGTGCCACCGCGTGACTCATCATCGCCCGAGCGGTACCGAGTGCATCGCTTCCGATCCGGAACACAGCGGAGTTACCCGAGCGAAGAACACCGGTTGCGTCTGCGAAGACGTTGGGCCGCCCTTCGAAGACGAATGCGATCACACCAAGCGGCGCTTTCATCTCGGTCACACCCCAACCGGTGTGCGCCACAGAATCGATCGGCACGTCGCGCGCATCTGGCAGATTCCGCCACATGTGCAACGCTTCGACCATCGATTGGCGCATTTTCGTATCGAGAACGAGACGATTCGTCGCACGACCCCGCCTACGGGCATCGTCGACGTCAGCGGCGTTCGCTCGTGCGATCGGCTCGAAAGTCGCATCGTCGGACAGTCGCTCGGCGAACGACGAATAGAACAATGAGATCTGCTCGGCCGAGACGTCAGCCAATTCGGAAAACCCTCTCCGAGCATTCTCGACTGCGGCATCGGTGATGCGGGACACTTCGGCAGGGATGTGGAGGACATCACCCGTGGTCTGCACGACGACGATTCGATCGCCGAGTCGAAAGGCAGTGGCGATCTCCGCGGGCACCTGAGTCCAGCGATCTCCGCCATAGGGAATCCGCTGACCCGCGACGAGTTCGGCCAAGGTTCCTGTCTCGGCTCCAGTCGGGTTCTCGCCACCTGTGCTCACTCGATCAGCGTACCGATTTCATCGCGACCACTCCCGACGCAGCTCGGGTCGCGGTTCTATCCTGGGAGCGTGGACGACCGACTGTATTTCCGTCAACTTCTTTCCGGCTACGACTTCGCTGTTGGCGATCCCGTCTCCGGGCAGATGGTCAACTTCGTGTACATCATCGGAGATCGCGAGTCAGGAAAATGTCTGCTCGTGGATCCTGCCTATGCGGTCGACGAACTGGTCGACATTGCTGCCGGCGACGGAATGACTGTCGATGGAGTCCTCGCCACCCACTATCACCCCGACCACGTGGGTGGATCGATGATGGGAATGCGC
>JBJTGN010000413.1:0-4183 GCA_046093905.1 Actinomycetota bacterium | reverse complement strand
TTGCTGAGTAGCGTGGTTCGCGTGAGATGTGGACCACAATGACTGCCACGGGACCAATCTGTCGCTGGTGCTGTGGGGCCGAAATACATCGGCTGTCCTTCGGCGCAAAGGCCCGTTGGATAGTTGAAAATCCCAAATCGGACGTTCTCACGGAATTGGTCCAATGTAGGGGCTGTTCCCTGGTCTATTTCACGGTCGACTTCACTGCCACCGAAATAGAGAGAATGTACGACGGGTACCGAGGAGCCACTTATTTTGCGCGCCGCAATCGGTATGAACCGTGGTACACCTCAAGAGTCAATGAGGCAATTGGTCATTCACTTGACGTGCTGGAGCACAGGCGAGCGCACCTGAAGAACGTGATCACGGGTGCCACCGATCGCGGGGACGCTCGCTCACCGATTCGGGTACTCGATGTCGGTGGTGATGAAGGTCAGTTCATCCCCGAAATCCCGACAATCGCAGAGCGGGCAGTTCTCGAGGTGTCGGGCGTACGTCCAGTGGACGGCGTCGAAACCATCCGAACCTGGCAGGAGGTCGGACGATTTCAACCGGACCTCATAATGATGTGTCACGTTCTTGAGCACACCTCAGGAGCACGTGAATTGGTTGCCGCTTCGGCGGAGGCTTTGCCCGCTGGTGGGCTCTTGTATCTGGAAGTACCCCTGGACCGACCGTCACGGGTACCAGCCGTCATGGGGCACGACTGGTATCGGCTCTACACAAGGTGGCTTGCCCGGCATCCGTTTGTGTTCAGGATTTCGGACGCTCTGAGCCTCGGTAGTCGACGGTTTCTCGGTCGGCCAGCAATTGGTTCGGTCATCAAACAGAATGAACACATCAATTTCTTCGACGCGGCATCTCTGTCGTGTGTAGTCGAAACGCTAGGTTTCCAGAAAATCGCCGAATCCGTGTACCAGCCGTCCTCGGGGGTGCCGATCCTTGATGTGAGTGCTCTCGGGGTGCTCTACAAGCGTCTCTAGACCACTTTGGAAGTCCTGATGCGCCTGTACAATAAAGGAGTCGCGCGCGAGTGGCGAAATGGCAGACGCGCTGGCTTCAGGTGCCAGTGATCGAAAGGTCGTGGGGGTTCAAGTCCCCCCTCGCGCACCAGTTCAATGTCGTGTTTCGACGAGGTGTGTTGAGGACAATTTGTAGCGGCGTCCACAGTCACACGCGAGAGCCGGGCTGAGCTTCTTACCGCACTCGCATACCCAACCGACCTGACGTGCAGGATTGCCGACCATCAAGGCGTGGGCGGGCACATCGGTTACGACCACGGCACCGGCTCCGATGAAGCAATCATGTCCAAGGCGAGTTCCGCAGACAATCGTGGCATTTGCTCCGATGGAGACACCATCCTCGACGACAGTGGGAAGGAAACCAGAGGCGTCCTTCTTGAACTTGACGCGAGGGTTCATGTCGTTCGTGAAGATCATGTTCGGGCCCAGGAAGACGTCATTCCCGATGCTCACCTTGTCCCACACGAGCACGGCGTTCTTGACCGTTACTCTGTCGCCAAGTACTGCACCGGACTCGATGAATGCATGGTCTCCAATGTTGCAGTCATTTCCAATCAGGGCACCTGGCATGACATGGGCGAACGCCCACACCCGAGTTCCACGACCAACGGTCTCGCTCTCGCACAATCCGCGTTCGTGAACAAAGACGCCGTCGACCATCAACCCACGGCCTTGATCAGCGCATAAGCGACTTCTTCCACCTGCGCGTCGGTGATGCCCGGGAAAATCGGAAGCGACAGGATTCGCGGTGCACTGGTTTCGGCTACGGGGAACGCTCCGGCTGAATAGTTGAGATGAGCGAACGCACCGTGCAGGTGAATCGGCGTGGGGTAGTGGATTCCGGCACCGATTCCCTGGGCATTTAGTTCTGCCAGGATCCCGTCACGATTGTCCACCTCCACCGCATACAGGTGCCACACATGGGTATTGCCATCAAGCGTTCCCGGAGTGGTGATTGCTTCGACCCCACCGAGCATTTCTTGGTAGAGCTCTGCTGCGTGGCGGCGCTGCTCATTCCACGCATCGAGGCGACGCAACTTTGCGCTCAGCACTGCTGCCTGGAGCGTGTCTAGTCGGCTGTTGAAGCCAGTCTCCGGATGGTGGTACTTGATTTCGCTTCCATAATTGCGAAGCGCACGCACCTTCTTTGCAATGTCGTCACTGTTGGTGAGCACTGCGCCGGCATCACCAAAAGCACCGAGGTTCTTTCCTGGGTAGAAGCTTGTCCCGGTCACCGTTCCGAAGGAACCCGAGGCACAGCCGTTCCGGATTGCGCCCTGTGATTGAGCAGCATCCTCGACAACCGCCAGACCGTGCTTGTCCGCAATTGAACACACTTCCTCCCTCGGTGCCAATTGGCCATAGCGGTGCACGGGCATGATCGCTCGAGTACGCGGTGTGATGGCGTGCTCGATCTGCGACACGTCAATCAAGTAGTGAGTGGGATCACAATCAACAAGCACTGGTGTGGCTCCGGCCCGGGCGACCGCAAGTGCGCTGGCAATGAACGAGTTGGTGGGCACGATGACTTCGTCCCCGTGGCCGATATCGAGAGCCCTCACGCCGATTTCGAGGGCGTCGGTGCCGTTCGCAACTCCGATCACGTGTTTGACGGATGAATACGCAGCGTATGCGGACTCGAATTCACCGACGGCCGAGCCTCCAATGAATGCGGTCCTGCCAAGAATCTCAGCCCACGCAGCCTGCACTTCTTCATAAATTGCGCGAGCCTGGAACCCGAGATCGACCAAGGGGATGTTGCTCATTTTCCTACCTCAACTTCGGCCCCGTTGAGGCTCATTGATCTTGTGATTGCAGCGAGGGTGCGAACCACATCGGCACCCACTTGCCCACTGGCAATTGGTGTGCTTCCGGTCGAGACACATTCAATGAAGTGCTCGCATTCGGCAAGCAGTGGTTCCCCCAGGGCAACGCGTGGAACTGTGATGTTTCCTTCTCGAACGCTCGATCTGAACGAACCGAAGGTGTCCGCCCAACCCGGGGTACTGATGTCGTCCCGGATGCCCTTGTCGTAGATGCGCACCGGCTCGTTCATGTTCATGTCATCGATGGTGAGCATCATCTGCTCGCCGACAATCGTGACATCACGAACCTTGCGGGGGTTCAACCAAGAGACATGAAGGTTGACCAGGACGTTGTTCGGGTAACGAAGTGTCGCAAAGACGGCATCGGCAATTCCCTTGTTGATCCAGTCCCCTCCAACTGCAGAGGCAGTGAGCGCTTGGTTCTTCAGAAGGTAGTTCGCGACAGAAATGTCGTGAGCTGCAAGGTCCCAAGATGCATCCACGTCCATACGGATCGGGCCGAGATTGGTCCTGACCATCGAGATGTGGAAGATCTTGCCGAGGTCGCCGTTGTCAATGATGCGCGCGGCTTCTCGTACCGCGCCGTTGAAGAGGAACACGTGGCCGACCATGAGTGTTCGTCCAACATTCGTTGCCAACTCCACAAGAGCATCAGAGGATTCAACGTCGTGAGCAATTGGCTTCTCGACCAGCACATGCTTGCCGGCCTCAAGAGCTGCTTTCACAAGTTCGAAGTGAGTACTCGTTGGCGTTGCAATGACCACGGCGTCGACGCCCGCGTCGTTGAAGGCATCCGCAGCGTTCGAGGAAGTCTGAATGTCATTGAAACGTTGATGCACCTGGGCCAATCGCTTTTCGTCTCGGTCAACAACCCTCACCACAGACGAAGTACGACCATTGTTGAAGTTGCGGATGAGGTTCGGACCCCAGTGCCCGGCTCCGATGACTGCGATTCGGATCATGAATGGTTCGGTCCTGTGTAGAGGGGCGCCTCGGCCGGGGTTCGGAAGACTGCAAGAGGGTTCTGCATCATGAGCCAGGCAATAGGCCGCAGAATCGACCACCAGCCGATGATCGGCTTCATTTTGGTCTGCCCTACTGCCTTTGGTGGGTAGACCTTCCTGGCCGGAACCTCCAGGACCTTGAAACCCTGCTGGATGGCCTGGATGAAGATGAACGGCTCGAGTTCGTACTGGTCCAGTCGTGCTCCGGAAACGTCAATTTTCGGTGACGTCAGGACCCGAACATGAATTGCCCTGAAGCCATTCGTACTGTCCGTGACCCGTTGTCCGGCGACGCGTGAGAACAACCACGGATGCAGGCGGGTGGCAACCT
>JBJTGN010000412.1:0-1510 GCA_046093905.1 Actinomycetota bacterium | reverse complement strand
AGGAAATCCAGGACGTGTCGTGGCAGGTTCGGCGGTTGCCCTTCCAGTGCTGGCGCGACGAACTGCTGCGGCAGGTTTGAGCGGGTTCGAATGGGCTGTCGGGGTACCAGGGACCGTTGGCGGTGCAGTGAGAATGAATGCTGGCGGACCCGATCTCGAATGTCGGCGGCAATCACATTTCGCCCGCTGACCGACGTACAGCGAGAACCTCATCCGGGAGAGTCTCGATGTCTCCACAACCCATTGAAATACAGACATCGCCTGACTCGAGGAGCTCCGATACGCGCACGGCGAGCTCTTCTCGCTTCTCGACCCATACCACCTCGGCATGTGGGTGCCTCTCGAGAACTGCATCGACCACCAAGCGACCGGTTACTCCGGCAATCCTGGCCGTGCCGGACGAATAGATATCTGTCAACACGATCAGATCAGCCGACCGGAACGCATCGGCATATTCATGGGAAATTCGCGACATTCGGTTGAAGCGGTTCGGTTGGAAGACTGCCACGATTCGTCGCCACGAATCACCACTCGTGCGCGCCGCTGTGAGTACCGCATCGATCTCGCGCGGCAGATGTGCATAGTCATCGACGAGCGTCACGCCGTCGATGCGCCCGCGTACATCGAAGCGCCGACCGACCCCGGTGAATGACCTCACCGCCCGCCCAGCGATCATCGGGTCGACTCCGCAGACAACAGCCATCGCAATCGCACCAGTGATATTCGAAACATTGTGCACACCTCGCAAACTCGTCTCGACGGGAATGCAGATGTCGCCGCACACGACGTGGAAAGTCGTCATTCCTTCGGCTGATTCGATGGCCTCGAACCGAAAATCGGCTTCCTCTCCGGCACCGTAGGTGACGTAGTCCGATCGTCCATCGGACGACTGCAGCAACCCCACGATTGCGTCATCATCGCTGCACACAACCTTCGGGCCGTCGATACCCGCCAAGTAACGCTCGAACGCATCGACGATCCCTGCGTAGTCGCCGTAATGGTCGAGATGATCGACATCGATGTTGGTCAGAATCGTTCCATGGAGCGGAAGCTCGAGATGGGTGCCATCGCTCTCATCTGCCTCGACAATCGTCCAAGGTCCACCCGTCCAGCGAGCGTTCGTTCCGAAATCCTTGACGTCACCTCCAACAACGAAGTTCGGCTCGAGCTCTGCTGCCTCGAAGATGTGCACCAGCACAGATGTCGTCGTTGTCTTGCCATGAGTTCCAGCGACCGCGATTGTCGGCTCAATTGCGCAGATAGAAGCAAGCATCCCCGCGCGGGAGATGAAGATTCCCTTTTCCTTTGCTGCGGCGACTTCGACATTGTGTGCCGGAATGGCGGGAGATGCGGTCACAGCCTGGCAGTCGTCGATGAGGTGAGAGTCGTGGCCAATCGAGACGACCACTCCCGCGTCCCGGAGCCGCGAGATGACCGAACCCTCGTGGATATCGCTTCCCGAGACTTCGTGCCCCATGCCTGCGAGGGCAAGTGCCACACCACTCATTCC
>JBJTGN010000411.1:0-2700 GCA_046093905.1 Actinomycetota bacterium | reverse complement strand
CCTCAAGGGGGACCGTCGCGGTGGCAATTGCCGCAGAACCCAACATCGGCCGAGGTTCAGAAGGGCTTACAAATGGTGAGCGAGCGCTCGACGCTGTCGCGGCCTGGATCAAAGCGCACATCGAGGAACTTCCGGCTGGGTCCTGCAAATAGCGCGAAGATGAGCTAGCCGTGGTTGCCTTGATTTCTCAGGTAGGTGATAACTCCGTCGGCGATCGCCGCCGCATACTTCTGTCGCCCATCAGGGCTCTCCATGTTCGCTGCGTCTGCCGAGTTGCGCATGTTGCCCATCTCGACAAGCACGGCCGGAAACTGGGCGAGATTGAGGCCCGCGAGATCAGCGCGCCCGAAAAGGCCTGCGCTGCCGACATAGTCAGACTCGCTGAAGCCGGCAGCCAGCATTGCGTCTCTCATTGTGTGGGCGAGATTGATGGCGGGTCCTGATTGGACTTCGTAGACCGGGGGAGCCGAGTAATTCACGTGGAAGCCATGCCCCCATGCGGGGCCGCCGTCAGCATGGACGCTGACAATCGCGTCGGGGTGGACAGCGTTTGCCAAGGCCGCGCGCTGATCAACGCACGGTCCAACGCCGGAGTCACTCGGGCGCGACAAAACGGTATGGACACCCAGACCCTCGAGGATCCCCTGAATCCGTTGGACAACATCCCAATTCAGGGCATGTTCTGGGTAGCCGTCGTCCGAGCTTGTGCCTGATGTCTGACAATCCTTGGTCCCACCACGCCCATTAGGCACCTGCATAGTCAGCGTTGAGTCGTTGACGCCGTTGTGTCCCGGATCGAGGAAAACCGTCGAACCAGCGACTCCCCGGTCATCGGCTGACGCGGGCGCGTTAGCTGCCCCAAACAGTAGCGCTCCGAGAGCGCCAACCAATTGGACGCGAGTCATCAATGAACGCATGGCATGCAGCATAGCGATTAGCTGTCTTGATCAAATCCGCACATTTCGCCTTTTTACGGTTCGAATCGGTGTTAACGTCCCTTGCTGAGAAGACGATGGACTGTTCATCAACTTCTCGGGGGAGGCGGGGAATGAATAGATTTCGGCCACTAATTGCAGTGGTTGGCATTGTGGTTTCGTCGCTGGCTACTGGGCCATCGGCTTTCGCGTCACCGGGTTGCGGGCCAACCCCTGGTAAGGCACTCGGTTCGGCGCTGTCACAGATGGCACCCGATCCGACCTTTGGCCTTCCATGGAGCAGTGTCCCAGTCGATAGCAACTATGACTCTTGCGCTGACCTATCAACCATGGTTGTGACGATCGAGGGCGGGACTGGGAGTTCGCCTGAGCAGGCGCTGATGTTCCACCGCGGGGAGTTCCTTGGCACGGGAACACTGAAGTCATATGCCTTCACTGCGATCGACCACACTGCCTCTACGAATGACACAGTGGTCCTTACATATAAGGACGGCCGGCACGTCTGCACCGCCTGTGATGGGCCTCGCGTGAGAGTGCGGTATCAGTGGCAGGGCGACCACGTTGAGATGCTCGACCCACCGCCGCCATGTTGATGAATTGGGTTTCAATGACCGCGAGCATCATCGCGACCGGTGCGCTGTTCCTTGGATCAGGATGTTGCATACAACCTGTTGCAATCGCAGACCCAGCGACCATACCCGGAATAACGGTCATGACGATGATCACGTGGAGCGGAACAGACTGCATCCCGATACGAACTGTCAACGGACAGAGCGACCTCTGCGACATCTACCAGCAGCCGCCGAGTGAAGCTGTCGTAGAGCACGGCAAGGCCATTGGGGACCTGGTCGGGGTTGATCCGGTCATGGGCCATGCCGATTGGGTGAGTTGTGAAGTCCGTCTTAACGGCAGTTTGTATTTCCGTGATTTCGCGAGGGCAGGCGATGGGTCAGATGTGAACTGTCTCATCGTTTTGCGGTAGCTGAGGATCGGAGGAGTGACGGTAATCGAAAATAGAAAGGGGAGAAATGGTTTCACGACTTAGCGCGCTGCCGCCTCACGATGCAGTTCGCGGGCGCACTCAAGTGTGGAGAGAATTCGAATGAAAGTGAACAGCCTGGTCCGGATCGGAATGCCCCTTGTAGGGGCGCTGGTCGTGTTTGGGGGTGCCCCAATTGCTGTTGCGGATGCTAGCGGTTACATCAGCGCGCTCGAAAACGCAGGATTGATTGATGAAGGGGGTGGCCCGTGCAACATGATCAATGGTGTCTGCAACGGACGGTTCCAATCTCAGGGCCAAGCGCTCCAGACGGGCCGTGACGTCTGCAATTATCTGGCTCAAGGACGTACGGTGGCATCCCTCATTAACCAGTACAGCCACGGAGAAGGTCTGATGCCGTCCAGTTACAACGCAAATGTCGTCGTCAACGCGGCAATCCGATATCTCTGCTGACCTTCGAACCCACGCGCGTCACCGGCGCACTTATTGGTGAACGCTGTAGCGCCTCAACACCGATAATGGGAGCGATGGCGGCTTCTATGCTAGGCCCCATCCCCTTTGAGGATCACCGCCTCGGCGATCTTGGCGGCAACGTCTAGAAGCGACGACTCACCGGTGCTTAGTCCAGAACGCGCAGCAAGCAGAGGGCTGTGGTCGCGGAGCGCTTCGAACGTGGTCCCGTGGGCGACGGGGATTACTCGGTCAGTCGCGAGCAGTGCGGAGAGTTCTTTATCGGCGATGCCGTCCGCGTCCAGGCTTTTAAAC
>JBJTGN010000410.1:0-3771 GCA_046093905.1 Actinomycetota bacterium | reverse complement strand
GTGAACCTCATCAGCGAACCGACCCCTCTGTTCCTTCTCGAGTTGAGCCTCCAGATCAGCGACCCGCGCCTCGAGCCGAGCGATCCGGGAGTTCTTCTGCTCGAGCTCAGCCAAGAGAGAACTTGCCGTCTCCCTCTCTCTGTTGGCGCGCCGCGACTGGGCGGCTGCTTCCTCCATCAAGCTAGCGATCTTCTTGTCACGGTCCCGGAGCACGTCCTCGAAGTGACGCTTCAGCTCACTGAGTGGTTCTACTGCAGATTTGGCAAGCATCGCTGCGGTCCGCCATTCCGCGCGTTCATTGACTGACGCCTCGTCCCGACGGAAGTCTTCGTTTCGCTTTGCCGCAGGACTATCGGACTGCTCAGGTGCCTCGAATCTGTTGGGAACCCGCCAAACCAGATGACAGAAGTCATCTATGAACTGGTGTCTGCTCCAGTGACCGCGCATGAGACGAAAGAGCTCGAACGCAGTCACCGCGTTAAGTCGAAGTCGTTCACGCTTCGCTCCACTAACGGCCAACGACTGCTCATTGTCTAGCTCGGCAAAACGGACAACCCCTGCCGCATGGCTTATCTCTGTTGCGCTGAGTCTCGGTTCGGCCTTTGGCTCGACCAGTCGCTCCACTAGTCCGGCAAACAGTTTGTGAGTAACAAAAGCGGCTTCCGCGAACTGGAGGATCTGACGACGAACGGAATCCTTGAGCTCGATATCGGCGATCTCGATCATGAGATTTGCAAGTGCATCCAGGAAGGGGTCTGTCGCCGCCAGTTTCCGCACTTCCGCGATCGCCTGTTGAGAATCATCAGGCGGCGTTGTTCCTAGGTCCCAAAGGGTTCGAGAGAGGTTGAGCCTACGACCGGCCAGGGTTTCGCGGTAGACGTACTGGAACAGTTCGGTGATCGTCTGCGGCTTCGCGACTGGCTTTTTCCCTGATCTCCGCTTGGCAGCCGCCTTGGGTCCTGGGTCAGCCGAACTCGACGGATTCCCGGCGGTTTCGACAGTGAGCGCCGCACCTGATTCCGCTGACTCCATCGCCGAGTCCGACACTTCAACATCGGATGTTTCATCGGGCATTCTGGGGGTAAGAGGCTCGGGCTGCTCGGCGGCGTCAGCGCCGAGTTCTCCGTCAATTGTCATCTTTACGCACCTCTCTCAAGACGGCGACGAAAATCGTCGTACCAGCGCTCAGCGTCCCCGTAACGAACAAAGTCCGCATGCGTCATCGCGCATAAACGATCCCCCACTGCGAGGAAGTGCTCAGCGGCGATCAGCCGTAGTTTGAACTCGTCGGCAGCGCGCTGGCCGTCAATAAGCGCGATCAGCTCCTCAACCCCAACGGACGGCGCGCTGCCATCGATCGCCATGGCACTACACCTCAGCACGTCCGCAACTGCCGCGTCGCTCAGTGCGTAGTCGAGGCTCCCATGAGTGGACGATGCTAGATCCCCGCGATCCCAGGTTCGACCTTCCAACATCGCTTTAATCCGCATCGACACCTTGGCGACCCGGTCGCTTCGAGTCTTGGTCATCGCTCGGCCTAACTGGTTGTAGTGGAAAGCGACGATCCCACAGATGGCTTCTGCGGCCGGCCTGTCAAACGTCCCCAGCACGTTAACGGCAGCATCGAATCTATCCTCGTAAGCGCCACGGTGCTCGGACTCTGACCGACGTCCCTCCCCGTCAGCCTCCCGCTCCAGAAGGCCGTAGAGATAATCTGCCAGCGCACCGTAATAGCGCTCAGCAGTGGAGTACTTCTTCGAACGCATGATGAAAGCATCGATTGAGTAAGGGCTCAGGTCCTCGCTCCGAATGAGATGGTCCAACGCCGAATCAACGCCTTCGAGGTCTTCCTTCTCCGCGAGCGCGAATTCGAACTGGAAATCACGCGTCACTTGTCTGTTGGCCAACCTGAGGTCGACAACTTCGTTCCTCTGATGAGCCAAATACGCCAGCGCATCGGAGACGGAGACCTGCCGCTCATTGATCCACGCTGCATCCGCGTTCCTCACAACCCAGGCTTCTGCCGACGTCTGGTAAGTGATAGTCAATCTTCGCCTTCCGCATTCCCGGCCGTTCAGAACAAGCACAGGCTGTTCGATGGGATGGCCAGCGAACGCATGGACGCGGAGATCAACTTCACCGGAGAATTCGGCACCGCAGACCTCGCAGGGGTATCTCGGCGGTGAAGGGGTCCACGATCCGAGATCGGTGCCTTGGTCCGGTTCGTGAAACTCTAGATATCCGGTGTGCCAGAACCCCATGAACGCTCCCCAAAAATCGGCATCTCGGCATCTCAGCGTGCCAACACGATCAGTACAACAAGATAGCTCGGAGCTACGACAAACCTTTCAAAACTGAGCTGAGCCGAGACTGAAAGATCGGAAAACCCACCGGCGAGAGGCGTCGTTCAATGGCCAGAGCGCAACCGAGGTACGAAGACCCCGACGAGTACGGACTAAATAGCCCAAAGCCAAAACCAGGCCAGAGGAAATACCCTCTGAACTGGTTTTTTCTTAGCGGGGACAGTCTAAAACCGACGGACATGGTTGACAGTCCGGGTCTCCGATCACTAGGAGACCTGCATGAGCGAACCGTTGCTGCCCCGTGAAATCCGTCGCCGGTTGGCGATCATCCAGCACGCCGGGGAAGTGACCGGCAACGCCGCGATGACATGCCGCTACTACGGGATCAGTCGACCGACCTACTACACCTGGCTGCGGCGCTACCGAGAGCACGGCGTCGATGGGCTGCAGGATCAATCCCGGAGACCGCACGGCTACCGTTGACCGCAGTCGTCGCAAACATCCGTAACCGGTAGGGCGATCGAACAGGTTGGACACACTTTGGGCGGCGTTTCCCGCCTTGATAGCCTCGCGCGGTCTTTGCTCGACGACCTCCGCCAGTTGCACGAGCCCCCGTGAAGTTGGCGGAGAGGATCCGGAGCGGCGCCCCTCTGGCCCATTGTTCTCCGTCTGCCCGTATCGGAACTCCTCAGCGTCAATCGAGAGTTTGAACCGCGCGTCAAACTATGGCTTGCCTACCAGTCTCCGTCCGTGACCGTCTTCGGGCTGACGTCGCCCAACGTGATCACAGTCTTCGGGTCGACCGGCACGAACGATGCGTCCTCGCCGCCGAGCTTCTCGCCGACGGTCTTGACCTTCGCCAGGACTTGCGATGGCTCCAGATCCTCGGCGTCGGAGTCGTAGTAGTCGAACCACGGCAGGCCGGCGCACACGTAGGCGTCGCGATCAACCGGCGTCGGGGGCGGCACCTCTCCGGTGACGGCAGACCACTGAGCGGCCGAGCACAAGTGGACGAACACCCGATGTGCCGCGCCTTCGTCGTAATCAGCGAGCGGCCGGTCATCGGTGTACACCTCCTGGCGCATCCGGCCGCCGGCACCGAGTCCCATGTCGGCCGACCCGGCCGCTCCCGGGCAAGGCATCACGTCCATATCGCAGCAGACCGCTAATTCATCCACCCGCTGCGCGGCGCGCCAGGCCTCAAGCGCCTGTTCGGTCAGGCCCACGGCCCGCAGTTGCACCCCACCGTGGGTTTCCCGCCCGGTTACCTGCGCCTCGACCGTGGCTTCCGATCCGAGCGGCACGGCGACGAATTGGCGGATGAACCCGTCGCCGGCGTTGATCCCGTCCAGCCACGGCTGATCCGGCAACACAACGTAATTCTGCGGGTCCTTGACCAAATGCTCGATCCACGGCAGCCCGGCGCTGACATAGGCGTCGCGGTCGACTGGAGTCGTGGGCGGCACCT
>JBJTGN010000409.1:0-1982 GCA_046093905.1 Actinomycetota bacterium | reverse complement strand
GTCACGATCTGCCATTCCTCTTCGATGGCGAGCGGCGTCATGCGGTTCAACTCCTTGAATCGCCGCACGAGATCCTCGACATCGTTCGGCGTTGCCGGCGGAGCGGTGAGAGAGGGAAGCTGCGCCTGAAGCTCTGCACAGAATCTCCCCGCGGTGCGGTTGGTATCACTGCATCCTGACATGACGCCTGCAACAGTGACGGCGACAGCAGCACCGAAGGACAGCAGTCGAGCCACATCGGTGCGAAGTGATGTTCGGCGGATCGGCACCCTCACAGTCTCGCAGGAACTGAATGCTCGATTCAGTCACCGTCATTGCTCACGTGTTGCACACATTCGGATGACCAGTCGAGCGACTGGTCGTTTCGGATCGGAGTCAAGGTGCTGTGCAGCGTGCGGTCAGCGAGTGTCACGGGGATCAACGGTTGTCCGGTCCTGGTGGAGGCGCACATCGGACCTGGACTGCCGTCGTTCACGATTCTTGGCCGTCCGGATGATGTCTGTCGCGAGTCACGTGAACGCGTGCGCGCCGCCATCTTGTCGAGCGGATTCGATTGGCCGACGCGGCGAATCACGATGAATCTTGCTCCATCGACCGAGAAGAAGATTGGCAGCACACTCGACCTTGCGATTGCGATTGCATTGTTGATCGTCGACGAGCAGATTCCTGCAGAGTGTGCACAGGACCTCGTGTTCATCGGTGAACTGTCCTTGGATGGAAGCGTCCGGCCGGTTCAGGGAGTTGCACCGATGGCCATGTCCGTGCGGGAGAATTCGCCACTCCCTTCTCCATGGAGTGACAGAGGATTGCGAAGCACGACTGCTCTGGAGCATCCAAGCGCTGCATCGTCGAGTCGGTCTGCGTTGGGCATCGTCGTCCCGATTGCCAATGAGCCCGAAGCCCGCATCGTTCACTCGACACACATCTTTGCCGCCAAGTCGCTGGGTCAAGTCGTGGAATGTCTGCGCGACGGAGTCCGATGGCCAGACCCTGATTGGTGCGGGCCGACGAGTGACGATGTCTCCGATCACCGCTCATCAGTGGATCTTGCAGAAGTCCGCGGGCAAGCGGCCGCGCGTCTCGGTCTCGAACTTGCTGCGAGCGGCGGGCATCACTTGCTTCTCGTCGGGTCACCAGGTTCGGGCAAGACGATGCTTGCCCAGCGCCTGCCAGGAATCCTGCCGGACCTCGACGACGACACAGCTCTCGAAGCAACGCTCATTCGGTCAGCTCATGGAGAGTGGAACGCTCGTTCTGGACTCGTCCGGGAGCCGCCGATCCGGATGCCGCATCACACGGCAACAACGATTTCGATCATCGGTGGTGGATCGTCCTCGATGCGTCCGGGTGAGGTCAGCCTTGCTCATGGCGGAGTTCTGTTTCTCGACGAGCTCGGGGAGTTCTCTCCATCCACTCTCGATGGCCTGCGACAGCCGCTCGAAGAGGGGGTCGTGCGCATTTCTCGCGCTCAGGCGCGAGCTGTACTGCCTGCACGATTCATTCTTGTGGGCGCGACGAACCCATGCCCGTGTGGCGGAGGTGGTCCCGGTTCGTGCGAGTGTGACGAAACGGCGTTGTCGAAATATCGACGACGATTCAGCGGTCCACTTCTCGACCGATTCGATGTGCGTGTTCTCGTCTGTCGACCCGGTGTCGACGAACTGCTCGGAGTTGAACCAGCCGAGTCCACAGCAGTCGTGCGTGAACGGGTGAGGATCAGCCGCGAGCGAGCGATCGAACGGCAGGGGTTTCTCAATGCCCGCCTGTCCGGCGACGACCTGGAGCGCTTCGCTCCTTTGGACGATTCGGCTCGAGCGTTGTTGCGCGCAGAACTGGAGGCGGGTCGATTGACCGGTCGTGGCTTGCATCGGGTGCGCCGAGTTGCCCGATCTCTCGCAGATCGCACGGGCGATATCGAAGTGATCGGCGACGAGTTGATCGCATCGGCACTCGCTCTTCGAGTTCGCGTTGCGCCCTCTCGA
>JBJTGN010000408.1:0-1896 GCA_046093905.1 Actinomycetota bacterium | reverse complement strand
GGACTCGGCTCCGACATACTCCGACACGGGGATCCCACGACGAATCACATCGTCGACAAGCGACCGGTTCTCGAGTTGGCCGTCTCCAAGGAGAATTCGTCCGACTGGTGCATTTCCACCGGCGATTCTTCGAAGGATTGCCTCCGCCGTCGCAGAAGCAACGGATGCGGCAATGATGCCGGTCCGTTCGGCCACGCCTGCGACCTCGGTGACGCGCTCGCCTTGTTTCGAGCCGCGAATTTCCACTCGAACTCCACCGAGTCCGCCCTCCGGATGTGGAGGTGACAGCATCGGCAACCGAGCGGTGAGGCGATCACGTCTGTTCGCTGACATGCGTGCGCTGATGCGCGAGACCTCGGGAAAGACATCGTGCAACAAGATCGGATCCACAAGGGCTGCGCGGTAGCAATCCTTGCCTCCGATCGGTTCGGGGAACCACAGCAAATCTCGGCCACTGCCACCGGGCCTGTTCAGCCACTCGCCGTCGTGCCAGCCAAGAGCACTTCCTGCAAGCGCCCGATGATGTTGGCGGGCGCATTCCGGTCCGCCTGTTCCGTGGAACGCCACGTGAATCTCATCGAGGACATCCACTCGCAACGACAGTTCTCGCGCCAACAAGCCAGTGAGACCCGGACAGGCGGCGGCACCGATCACAACGGAGACGCCGTGGGTTTCTGCTCTCGGTCCGAAGTGCCGAATTCGCCGCACATCGTCGACATCGTCGGAGGTCGACACGACGTGATGGCCGTGATCGATGAACGCAGCAACGAGATCAGCCTGATCGGCCGTCGTTGCAACGACGACCACCGGTGTCGTCACCGGATCGAGATCTGAGAGATCCACGATCTCGGAGACACCCGGGTTCGTCGCAATCGACCGGCGAACATCACTTCTGCGATCGAAAATCAGAACGTTGCGTCCGTCGTTCGCGAGTTGCTTCGCCACTCGACCACCGACGACTCCAGCCCCGATCACGGCAACGGACAGGGTTGTGTCGGTCACGACGGAGGCCGTGTCAGTTCGCGCCATCCTCCGCGCTGGGGCGGCACGCCCCCACTTCCGCGCAGGCGCAAACCGCCGGCCACGAGAGCCGCGACGATGAGCGCTCCAAAGGCTCGTCTCAGCATCTTCACCGTGGGGCTAACAAGAATCGAACTTGTGACCTCATCCTTATCAGGGATGCGCTCTAACCGACTGAGCTATAGCCCCGGCGTCGGAGAACCCTATCGGTCGCTCCCACCAGGACTCAACCGTGAAGCGAGATCAGGGTGAAGGTTTTGTCGGGATCTTCGTCTTCGAAGGCTTCGCGATCGAGGACTTCTGTGACGAGTTCGGTTCCGGGCGTGCTTGTGGGCGGTTTTCGATGACTGTGACGCGAATACCACCGACGAGATCAGTGATCAGATTGAACGTTGTAGCAGTCAGAACTGCAAGGCCCGTGAACCCAACTACTGCGAACAGGCCGAGTATCCACGCTTGATGGAACAGTTCTCCACCTTTGAATTCGAATGTTTCCCATCCGAAACTCTCCATGAATCTCTCGACGTTGTCGACCGTGCCGGTCGCATTCGCGACATTCCACAGCAGAACTCCAGCAAGGAGAAACACGAAATACAGGACGAGGTGGGCAGCGAGTGCAACTCGGAAAACACTCCATGGGTCGATATGGCGGATCACCCGGGTCCTGCGACGCACGTTCATCCGCTCGAACCGCACAGTTCGTGTCGACGGATCACCTGATTTGGGATCCTTGTCGTCGACGCGCACCACGTTCGTCGTCACTGTCCCGGCCGGTGGAGGTGGGCTGACCGGCGTTGCCGGAGACACCGTTTCCTTCACCGGCAGATCATCGGGCACGACCGCCGGGACGATGTACAGCGGATCGTCTTTCGAGGC
>JBJTGN010000407.1:0-3059 GCA_046093905.1 Actinomycetota bacterium | reverse complement strand
AAGTAGTCGGCAATGATCAGTTTGGTCGTTTCATTCGATGGAGGAGTGAACGTGAACCATCGCACCAGATGACGAACCGCTCGCATTGTCGACCACCGCGGTCTCGATCGCGTAGTGACGGAGTCGCAGGGGATGCCGAGTCGTGCACAGGTGTTCGAAATGGACTTCGCAACGTGTGCGCTGTCGACGTGCAGGACGACCCTCGATGGTGAAGCCTCGCGAAGAGAAGCAGTGAATGCGAGCATCTTCACCGCATCGGGGAGAACGCCCAAGTCGCCCCAGCGCTTCGCCCAGAGGATGGTCATGTACAGGTAACTCAGGCCCTCTTCGATCTCAAGCTCGTTCGAGAGCCTGTTGCCGTTTACGGGGAAGGCTGCAATGTCGTCGAGAACGCGGAGTATCGCCTCACGAAATGAATCGCGATCGCGATGGACGAGCGTCGGAATGGACGTGTGTGGGGAGTCTTCACCGACGAACTCGTTCCAGAGAACCAAGTGTTCGTCGAGGCCGACGGTGATCGACGAGTCGCTGACTACCCAGGCTCGGCGATCGGTCACGGCATCGAGAAGGGGACGACGGAGTTCGTTGCAAGCACGGTGAGCGACTCATGGAAGCTAGTCATCGCCAACTCGAACTCGCCACCTGCTCCCTCGACCAAGGCGAGTGCTGCTGCAACGTCCCAGATCATGATGTTGCGTTCGAAGTAGGCATCCGCTGCGCCACGAGCGACAAGGACGAGTGATGCAGCGGCGGATCCGATCATTCGTACTTTGGCGAACTTCAGGATTTCCGACATGTACTGGCCGATCGCCATGGGATCAGTTGCCGGGAACCGACTGGGAAAGCCGGTGCACACCGTCGATCGCAAAAGGGACGACTCGGTCGAAACATGGATTTCGCCATGGGAAGAGTGCGCTCCAAAACCCGCTCCGCCCCAATACATCACTCTGGTACTCAGGTCATAGAGCACACCGAATGCCGGTTTGTGGTCGTCCCACAAGGCAACACAGATCATCGAAGGGCCGAGGTTGCGAGAGAAGTTGTAGCTTCCGTCCAGTGGATCGATGATCCAAAGAGGACCATCGATCGATTGATGGTGCGACTCTTCGGTTTCCTCGCTGAGGATCTTCACCCCTGTCTTGGCCAAACCGCTCATCAGCTCCGATTCGAGGTACTTGTCGGCGACGAGTTTCACCTCGCGTTCGCCAAGTTGACGGTCGGTCACCGAGCCAAGCGCGCCACGGTCGGCGCTGAACAGTTTCTCTGCAGTCGCCTCGACCAGTGCCTTCGCGGTCTCGAGCAACGAAGCGTGATCGACGCTCATGCGAGGTAAGGGCCAGGCACGGGGATGTGGAACTGCGTGCGCCAGTTTTCGTCGGCGAAATAGATCTGGTGGACGAGACGCATCGGGTTGTATGCGTCACGCGAGGAACCCATACCGATTGGTTTGTTTTCGAGCACCGCATCTGCAAACACGGCGATTTCCGAATCCCACGAGGGGTCGTTGTGATATTGCGTGGTGGTCTCCTGCGGATCGCCGGTGTCGCGATCGGGATCGGCGATGATCAGCGTCATCGTCTCGGCGCCGTAGCTCTTCGAGCCGGTCAAGATTCCGCGCAACACGATGCCGCCGTATTGCATGTTGATATCGAGATGGAATTGATGTCGCCATTGGGTGGCGCTCGAGTTGATCATCGCCACCACACCGTCGTTCGTGCGCATCAGGGCGTATGCGTTGTCTTCGACGTCATAGCCCCAGTGGCTGTTGTCGACGAACGAGTGCACTTGCTCGAATTCTCCACCGAACATGCGCATCAGATCCACCATGTGGATTCCTTGGTCGAGCAACACGCCTCCACCCGCGACGTCTCGCTTTGCGCGCCAGTCAGCTTGATTGAACGTGATCAGCTTCGACTTTCCGTACACACCGCGCATGTTGATGATCCGACCGAGTCGTCCCGACTTGATGATTTGCATCGCTTCTTGAATCGACTCGTGATACCGGTGGTTGAAGCCGTACATCAGGTGCAGGTCTGGATGCTTGCGTTCTTCGGCGATCACCGCTTCGATGTCGGCCATGTTCCGGCCGGGAGGTTTCTCACAGAGAACGTGCAAACCATGAGACAGTGCGGCGATCGTGACTTCCGCCGCCATGTCATTGCTCATGCAAACAATGAGCGCGTCGAGATCCTCGCAAAGCAGATCCTGATAACTGCGGTAATAACGAACTCCATCGGGCATCGTTCCGTCTTCGGTGAAGACTCGATCACACACGGCAACTACGTCGAACGCAGGGTGGCGATCGCAACACTCTCTCCTGCGCTTGCCGACGATGCCGTAACCGGCTATTCCGACGCGCACACGGTGTGGTGTGCTGCTCATATTCCTTTGGTCAGGCTACCCACTTGGGCGGGGGTGGCAGGCGAAGCCGGCGATGTTCAGCGAGTGGGCAGCGTGGATGCACTGCGGAGAAACACCGTGTCCACGCCGTAGGCGATGAAGCGGAATCCCTCGTCCATGCGCTGACGAAGAAGTTTCGGATCGGGATCGACGACGTGCGTGCCAGATGGTTTGTTGGCGCGCTTGCATGCGTCACGGATTTCCTTCACCGCACTCACGACATCGGGGTGATCGAGTTGTCCCGTTCGGCCGAGCGATGCAGAGAGGTCGTAGGGACCGACCATCAGCGCATCGAGTCCTTCGACGGCAAGGATCTCATCGATGTTCTTGATTGCATCCACATGTTCGATCTGGCCGACGACGAGAGACGACTGTGCTTCTTCTCGGTACTCGTTGAAACGTGCACCGAACCCGTTGGCTCGACAAAATCCCACGCCGCGGTTGCCTTTGGGTGGCCAGTGACAACCTTGCACGAGGGGTCGGAGTTGTTCTGCGGAGGTGATCATCGGAATCACGACTCCCGCAGCGCCGGCATCCAACGCTTGTCGACAATTGATGACCGCTGGAGTCGCTACGCGGGCGAGAGGCAATGCGCCGCCGATTTCGATCGCGCGGAACATGTCCGGGAGATGGTGAGGCGAGAAGTGGCCGTGTTCGAG
>JBJTGN010000406.1:0-6950 GCA_046093905.1 Actinomycetota bacterium | reverse complement strand
TCGCAAGACCGTCGAACCATGACGAAGCTCAATTTCTGGAATGCGACCTGGTCGCTCGACGAGAAGCAGTGCCCTTGCGACATCCATTTCCTGGACTACCTCGACGAGAAGGGGATCAAGGGGAAGGACATCTTCCACATGGGCACGGGAAACCATCACATCGTCGGTCTGCGCACGGCAGCCAACGGATCAGGCAACCATGTCTTCGGGATCACCGCCTCGAAGGAAGAGTATGACGACTATGTTCGTCTGTTGATCGACAACCCGCGCCTGGGCTTCACCTACAAAGCCTATTTCGGGGACATCTATCAGATCGACCGGCGGCTCATGCCCGAACTGGACATGGCGACGCTGTTCCACATCGGTGAGTATCGTACCGCCGACAACGACGCCTATGGAGCGTTGACGGACGAGGAGATGACGATGGTCCTGGCCGACCGTCTGCGCCCAGGCGGTGAGATACACTTCTACAAGGGCTCGTTCGCCTACGACAAGGGACAGGCCGCCGGCCGGGCCCTGGTGGCCCAACGGGGGTTCACGGACGCCGGGACGTTCAAAACCCTGCACATCTTCCGCAAGCCGCGCTAAGGCTTGTTGCGGCGCGAATCGGCGTTACCCACTCGTTTCCCGCGAGGGGTGTGTCGTGTGCCATATCTATGCCGAATCCAGTTCCACCAGCGCTACCGATCGACATGTCAGCACCAGCCAAGATCGATGCACCCATGCCGACCGCGCACGAGGTGCCAATGGTGGGTGTGAAGGGAGGCCAGTGCCGCCCGCTGCGAGAGCGTCACGATCACTGCCGCCGGCAACGTTGCAATCAGAGCATTGAAAAGGTCCCGCTGAGCAGGCTCGTCGAGACCGGAAAAGGCATCGTCGATGATGACCACGTCCGGTCGGTGAACCAGAAGGCGCGCCAGCCCGATGCGTTGGCGTTCGGCACCGGTGAGGACCAGGTCCCACCGAGCCGCTTCGTCGAGGCGGGCGACGAGATTTGCCAGACCCGCCGTCTTCAGTGCGGCCGTCAGGTCTTCCCGCTTCGCCGCGACCGCCCCGCCGGCTTCGAGGGGATACTGAAGAACCGTAGCCAGTGTTCCCAGCGGCAGATATCCCCGCTGGGGCAGGAGCATCAGACGCAGATCCGCGAGCGGCGCCTGCGGCGGCACCAACCCGGCCAGAACACGAGCGAGCGACGACTTGCCTGTGCCGCTGTCTCCCGTGATGAGCAGGCGATCGCCCGGGGCCAGCGCGATCCCGCCGGTTTTCGCAAACACCCTACCTTCGCCATCGCGCAGTTCGAGTTCCCCGAACTGCAGACCGTGCCCGCCCCTCGCCCGGCCACCGGCCGTCCCGTTCGCGGGCACTTCGACCGCGGCGCATGCATCGACAATGTCGATGACGCGGCGCGCGGACGCATACCACTCCGCGATCCTGTTGTAGTTGTCGACCACCCAGGAGATGGCGATCTGCACCTGGATGAACGCTGCCGCCAGCTGCGTCACCTGGCCGAGCGTGAGTTCGCCAGCGAGATACTTGGGCGCCGCGAACAGCAACGGCACGACTGGAATCATCGGCCCGGACGCATTGGTGATCCAAGTGACATGACCGTGGCTGCGCACGATCGCGAGCCATCGGCCGACCACCGTATCGTAGAAGCGGCCGAGAATGGCGCGCTCGCCCGCGCCGCCACGCATCAGCGCGATGCTTTCTGCGTTGTCGCGCAGCCGCATCATTGCGAAGCGGAAGTACCCTTCAGCTTCGTTCTTCTGCCCGACCCTGCCGACCAGCGGGCTTCCAACCCAGGCCATCAGCACCGACGCGAGTATCCCGTAGGCCAATGCGACCCACACCATGTACCCGGGGATCACGACGCCGCCGATCGCGATCGAGCCGCCGACCGACCAGAGGATCGAGATGAAGGCCGTGCCGCCGATCAGGGCGGACAGCAAGCCGATGCCGAGATCCACGAGGATCTCCGTCGCCCAGCGGGTATCGTCCGAGATACGGTACTCGGGATTGGGCGGCTCGCGGCCGGTGGCATTCAATTGGTAGAATTTTTGCCCCTCGAGCCAGCGCGCGATCAGCGCTTCGACCAGCCACGCGCGCCATCTCACCTGAAGGGTCTCGCGCGTCAGCACGATGGCCACGCCGATCGCCGCCATCGATGCTATGATGAGAAAGAACACCGCTACGGCGCTCTTGACGCCTTCCACGTCCTTCCGTTCGAGGGCGTCGAAAAACCATCGGTTCCAATGGTTGAGCTGAACCGTCACATAGGTGGAAAGCACCAGCGACAACGCCAGCCCGATGGTCAGCCGCCAGGCCCGTGACTTGGTTGGGCCGCTCCAGAAGCCGGATGAGAACGCCAGAAACGCCCGCGCGACGCGCGGCTCCAGGTGGAAGCCGCCACCTTCAGAAGTCGGCACCCCGGAATCGGGGGCGGCGTGAGGCTGCGTGGCGGACATCGGACTGGAACTGCATCCTCGAACTGGGCGGACCGTGGCGGGAGGCCGGCCGGTCGGCCGGCCGTCAGATACCCTCGGTCATGACGTGTCGACCCTGAAGCGGGCATGAATGACCGATCGAAACCGGCCGAACTGCCGATCACCGCATCGGCTGCAGCTCTCCCTTCAGCTCTCCGGCGCGACGATCTCGGCGATCCCGCCGGGTCTGGCGATGATGGCCCTCTCGGCAATCCCGATGAACAGTCCATTTTCGACAACGCCAGGAATTTCCTTGAGAACCGCATCGAGGGCCTCGGGATCGGGCATGCTCCCGAACCGGCAGTCGACGATGTAGTTTCCTCCGTCGGTCACATAGGGCCGGCCGTCGGCTGCGAGGCGCAACACGATTTCGCCGCGACAACCGGCTTCCTCGGCCATGTCTGTGATCATCGATTTGGTTGCCGTCAGACCGAACCGCACCACCTCGACAGGAAGCGGGAACTTGCCGAGTACGGCAACCTCCTTGCTGCCGTCGGCGATCACCACCATGCGCTCCGACGCACATGCCACGATTTTCTCCCACAACAATGCCCCGCCGGCCCCCTTTATCAGCCGCAGGGCGGGATCGATTTCGTCCGCGCCGTCGATCGTCAGATCGAGCTCGGGGCACTCGTCCAGGGTCGTCAGGGGAATCCCGAGGGATCGAGCCTGGGCCGCCGTAGCCTCCGAGGTCGGCACGCAGAGTACGTCGAGACCGGCTTTGACCCGCTCTCCGAGCAGTTCGACCAGCTTGGCTGCCGTCGATCCCGTACCCAGGCCGACCCGCATTCCGGGCTCGATCAGTTCGACGGCCCGGGCCGCAGCCAGGCGCTTAAGTTCATCGGGCGTCATAGAGCCTGCTCCTGATGTTTTGTCGCAATCATTGAGTGCCGACATTGGATGCTGACCCGCTGAAGGTCCAATGCGCAAGGCATCTTCCTCACCGTATCGAAACGAGACTTCGGGTGCGTTCTCGAACTGTTCCTAAGGCGCACTCGAGGCTGTCACTCCAGGTCTTCTGCAGGGAGCGCCTCCCTGATCAAGGATGCGAGTTCCAGGAAGTCCCGCTTTCGGGGCGATGTACGCCGCCACGCAAGCCCGATGACGCGCTGAGGCTCCGGATCCGCGAAGCGAACCAACCGTATGCCGGATCTGATCGCTTCCTGCGCGATGCTGATCTGGGGCAGAAGCGTCATTCCGAGCCCGCCCCTCACCATCTGCACGAGGGTCGACAGCGTCGAGGCGCCCAGGGTATCGGCGTCGCCGGAGGGGCGCAGGCGGCACACGTCGAGCGCCTGGTCCCTGAGACAGTGCCCCTCCTCCAGGAGCAGCAGTCGATCGCTCTCGAGAAGCCGCGACGGTATGCGCACGCGCGACTTGACCACACGATCGGCGGGCAGGGCGAGCACGAACTTGTCGATCCTGAGTTCGACGGTTTCGAACTCCGCCTGAGGAACCGGCAATGCTAGGACGACGACATCGAGGTCCCCGGTCCCCAGCTCCTTCAACAGCACGGCCGTTTGAGTTTCACGAATTTGAAGTGTTAACCCGGGATGGCGCAGCCGCAGGGCTTTCATGAGGTCGGGCAGCATGTAAGGCGCGATCGTCGGAATCACACCGAGCCGGATCGGCGACGCGAGCACACCCCGGCTGCTGGCCGCAAAATCGGAAAGCTCCTGGATTTCCAGCAAGATGGCAGCGGCGCGCCGTGCTATCTCCCGCCCGGCCTCGGTGAGCGCGATGCCGTGGGGCCGCCGCTCGAAAACGGTGACGGCCAGGGCCCGCTCCAACTGCGCGATCTGCATCGACAATGCAGGCTGCGTGACGCCGCAGTGCTCCGCGGCGCGTCCGAAGTGTCCCAATCGGGCCACGGCATCGAGATACTTGAGCTGGCGGGTGGAGATCATTTGTAGCGCATCAGTAAATCTGATCTTCGATGCATGATTGTTCGATTTGATATGATGAGCAAGGGCGCCTAGTATCCCGTCCGATCGGCAATCGCGAAAAACAGCTCCGACGCCGGCAGGCGGCGGGTCGGGTTGAGCGCCACCTCTGACTTGGCGAGGCGGCTGGAACAGTAACTGGCCGGCGCGCGGTTCCATTGCTCGGAGCTGTGCCCTGGCGGGATCATCCGGACACCTGCCAATGAAAGGTCCCCGGGCGGACGCGCTAGACGGCGAATGAGGAGCAGCAGGGCTGCAAACCGATCGGGCTGCGACTGCGGAGCCCATCGGCTTGGCCCATATCAGTGCCTCAGTATTGGTGGACACGAGAGGAGCTAGTCATGAGCAATGATGCGAAATGCCCGTTCTCCGGCGGACAGGGCGGAGCGACGACAACCGGCGCGCGATCGAACCGCGACTGGTGGCCGAACCAGATCAACTTGCGCATTCTGCACCAGCATTCGGAGCTGTCGACTCCGGTCGGCAAGGCGCACGACTACGCAAAAGAGTTCAAGAAACTCGACTATGCGGCGCTCAAGAAGGACCTGCATGCCCTCATGACGAGCTCGCAGGACTGGTGGCCGGCCGACTGGGGCCACTATGGCGGCCTGATGATCCGTATGGCCTGGCACAGCGCCGGCACTTACCGGACGTCCGACGGCCGCGGCGGCGGCTCGACAGGCGGACAGCGCTTCGCACCGCTGAACAGCTGGCCTGACAATGCGAACCTCGACAAGGCCCGCCGCCTCCTTTGGCCGATCAAGAAGAAGTACGGCAACAAGATCTCCTGGGCGGATCTCATGCTGCTCGCGGGCAACTGCGCGATCGAGTCGATGGGCGGCAAGACCTTCGGCTTCGGCGGCGGGCGCGCCGACACCTGGGAACCATCCGAGGATATCTACTGGGGCAACGAAACCACTTGGCTCGGTGACAATCGATACTCGGGTGACCGCCAACTTGCCGGCCCTCTCGCCGCGGTGCAGATGGGTCTCATCTACGTCAATCCGGAAGGCCCCAACGGGAAGCCCGATCCTGTCGCGTCCGGGCGCGACATCCGCGAAACCTTCGGTCGCATGGCCATGAACGACGAGGAGACAGTCGCCCTCGTTGCCGGAGGACACACGTTCGGCAAGGCTCACGGAGCCGGTGATGCCGGCAAGTACGTCGGACGTGAGCCCGAAGGCGCGGGCATCGACGAGCAGGGACTCGGGTGGCGCAACACGCACGGCAGCGGCAGCGGCGTTCACACCATCACCAGCGGCATCGAGGGCGCCTGGAAGCCCAATCCCACCAAGTGGGACATGGGCTACTTCGACATGCTGTTCGGCTACGATTGGGAACTCGTGAAGGGGCCGGGCGGGGCGAACCAGTGGCTCGCCAAGGACGTCAAGCCCGAGCACATGATCCCCGACGCCCATGACCCGTCGAAAAAGCATCGCCCCATGATGACGACGGCCGATTTGGCTCTTCGCTTTGATCCAATCTACGAGCCCATCTCGCGCCGCTACCACAAGAACCCGGCTTTGTTCGCGGATGCCTTCGCTCGCGCCTGGTTCAAGCTCCTGCACCGTGACATGGGCCCGAAGGTTCGTTACCTCGGACCTGAGGTCCCCAAGGAAGACCTGATCTGGCAGGATCCCATACCGGCGGTCGATCACAAGCTGATCGAGGAGACCGACGTAGCGGCGCTCAAGGCGCAGATCCTCGCATCGGGACTGACGAACGCGCAGCTCGTCTCGACGGCCTGGGCCTCCGCGTCGACCTTCCGCAACTCGGACAAGCGCGGCGGCGCCAACGGTGCTCGCATCCGCCTCGCTCCGCAGAAGGATTGGGAGGCGAACCAGCCCGCGGAGTTGACCAAGGTCATCGACAAGCTCGCGGCCATTCAGAAGAGCTTCAACGGGGCTCAGACCGGCGGCAAGAAAGTCTCGCTCGCCGACCTGATCGTTCTGGGCGGCTGTGCAGCAATCGAGGCTGCGGCCAAGAAGGCTGGCCATACCGTGAAGGTGCCGTTCACTCCCGGCCGCATGGACGCCACGGCCAAGCAAACGGACGCTGCCTCCTTCGAAGTGCTCGAGCCAGTCACCGACGGTTTCCGCAACTATTGGCGCCCCGGTGTCAAAGGTGCGCTCGAGGAAGCGTTGATCGACAAGGCGCAGTTGCTCACCCTCACCGCTCCGGAGATGACGGTCGTCGTCGGTGGTCTGCGAGTGCTCGGTGCGAACTTCGCGCAGACCAAGCACGGCGCATTCACCCAGCGGCAGGGCACGCTCACGAACGACTTCTTCGTGAACCTGCTCGATATGGGTACGACGTGGAAGGCCACGAACGACGATGCCATCGTGTTCGAAGGCCGCGACCGCAAGAGCGGAGCCGTCAAGTGGACGGCCACACGCTTCGATCTCGTGTTCGGCTCGAATTCGCAGTTGCGCGCGATTGCGGAGGTCTACGCCCAGGACGATGCGCAGGAGGCTTTCGTCCGCGACTTCGTTGCCGCGTGGTCGAAGCGATCGAGGTTCATCAC
>JBJTGN010000405.1:0-2282 GCA_046093905.1 Actinomycetota bacterium | reverse complement strand
ATTTGCGAGAAGCCTTGCGATGAGCCCGCCCCGTCGGCAGTCGTCGGCAAGAGAGTCGAGCAAGTCCGCGTACTGAAGCGAGCCGAGCGTTCTGCATCCGAGGGCCTGAAGTTCCAGCGATTCCAGGACTGTGGGCACTGCGACATAATAAGTCGAGGCCGGGCATCCTCGAGATGCGAGACTGGATCCATGTCCTTGCTCGCCGATCTTGAACTTCGGGGTCTCGTCCACGACACGACAGATCGTGAGTCACTCGCGCACCGTCTCACTTCGGGCCCGATCGGCGTGTACGTCGGTTTCGATCCGACAGCAGACTCGTTGCACGCCGGCAATCTTCTCGGTCAAATCATGTTGCGTCGGTTCCAGTTGGCCGGACATCGGCCATTTGTTCTCGCTGGTGGTGCAACGGGAATGGTCGGAGATCCGGGCGGACGAAGTGAAGAGCGCAACCTCCTCGATCGTGACACCCTCGCTCACAACGTTGCTCGGATCAAAGCACAACTCGAACGAATACTCGACTTCGATTCGACAACGTCGAATGCGGCACGCCTCGTGGACAACGCTGATTGGACTGCGAACTTGGGTGTTCTCGAATTTCTGCGTGATGTCGGCAAGCACTTCACTGTGAATCAAATGGTGGCTAAGGAGTCTGTCAAATCACGAATGGAGTCCGAACACGGAATTTCGTACACCGAATTCAGTTACATGCTGTTGCAGGCAAACGACTTCCGTCATCTCTGTGAGGTCGAAGATGTCGAAATGCAGATGGGAGGTTCCGATCAGTGGGGCAACATCACCGCAGGTGCAGACCTCATTCGTCGTCGTCTTGGTCGCCCTGCATACGGCCTGACTTGGCCGCTCTTGACTCGCTCCGAAGGAAAGAAGATGGGCAAATCAGTTCATGGGGCATTGTGGCTCGATGCAGAGAAGACGAGCCCGTATCAATTCAGGCAGTACTGGATGCAGTTGCCGGATGAAGACGTCCGACGATTTCTTCTGCAACTGACTTTGCGATCCGTCGACGAGATCGACTCTCTCGTGATCGAACACGAGAAGACGCCAGAGCGCAGAGTTGCGCAACAGACACTTGCCGACGACGTCACGGAGATCGTTCACGGAGTCGAAGCGCGGCGAACAGCTGCGGAAGCAGCGTCGATTTTGTTCGGAGCGGATCCAACAGCAGCGTCCGCGTCAGCATTCGAAGTTGTCGCTCGTGAGGTTCCGACGAGCAACGTTCCCGTTGGAGGACTGACTGATCTAGTTTCGGTCTTGACGGCGAGCGGTCTCGCCGTGTCGAACGGTGAAGCCCGACGCCTGCTGTCACAAAAGGGCATCAAGGCGAATGGAGTTGTCGTCTCCGAACAGTCGGGAGACGGTCGGACCCTCACAGAGATCGAGCCGATCCACGGACGGTACATTCTTCTGCGAAGAGGGAAGACGACATTCCATCTTCTCGATCTTCTCGACAAGTCACGGCGTGCCTGATGACGTCCACGAGGTCGCACATCGAGGAATCCGGAAAATCCCAGAAATATCCAGAAATAAGGTTGCCTCCTCCTCTCAGCCTGGCTAGATTCGGTGCTCGCCCCTGAAGCCGTCGGTTGATCCGCCGGGTGAGTGGGAGGGCACCAACATCGAGTTTCGATGAGTGCCCAGAGCGCAGGCTCCTTGAAAACGGAAGAGAAGACTGAACGCCAGTGCGGGCAGTCATGCGGAGGGCGGCTTTGCCGTTCCCGTAGAGGCTGTCTGTCAATTCATGGTCGGGTATTCCGCCCGGCCAAAAAAGAAATGAAGATCGAGCTTCGGCTCGGTCTGCCAGATCGCAGTACGACAAAGGCCTGAGTATTCCCTCAGGTCGTATTGCGCTCTCGATGAACGCAGTCGAAGGAATTTCGGTCCGCCGAGGTTCTGGAGACGAGTTCTTGACGGAGAGTTTGATCCTGGCTCAGGACGAACGCTGGCGGCGTGCTTAACACATGCAAGTCGAACGGGGTCCACCGAGTAGCAATACGAGGGAAGACCTAGTGGCGAACGGGTGAGTATCACGTGAGAAACCAACCCCGGTCTCTGGGATAACAGGTGGAAACGCTTGCTAATACCGGATGACGTCGTTTCCTCGCATGGGGAGATGACGAAAGGGTTACCGGATCGGGACGGTCTCGCGGCCTATCAGCTTGTTGGGGAGGTAACGGCTCACCAAGGCTTCGACGGGTAGCTGGTCTGAGAGGATGATCAGCCACACTGGGACTGAGACACGGCCCAGACTCCTACGGGAGGCAGCA
>JBJTGN010000404.1:0-8071 GCA_046093905.1 Actinomycetota bacterium | reverse complement strand
CTTCTGCAGATGCCGTGCCAAAGCATCGCAAACGATTTGAACGAGCGAAGCCTGGTAGTTCGTCTGTAGCAGTAGCCGCCAAACCAGTTCAGGGCTCTCGAACTGATAGCCCAAGGCTTTCAACGGGGAATCGACCAATTTGTAAGCATCCAGAGTTCGCAGCGGGCCGATCAGGATGTCGTCGCCACCATGTGCGACCGGTGTATTAGAGGCGTCGTGGAAACGCAGCACCTGATGCAGACCTGCGAACACCGCCTTGAATCGGCGGCCGGATTCCTCCATCAGCCCTTTGAGCGCCTGTAGGACTGGGAATGCTCCGACCGCGGAGGTGGTCCCGGCGTTGGAGTCCGCCGTCAGGAAGTTGTCGGCTTCGTCAAGCAGCAGCAGCAGACTGTTGGACTTGTCGCTGTTGAGCCAACCGAGCAGGGCCGAGGTCACCTCACGGACGTTCGCGGGCGGAGTTTTTGAAGATAGGATGCCGAGTTGCTGCAGCCGCTCGCCTAGGAGAGGCCATAAAGCAGCTGGTTCCTGCGCTTCCCCGATGCCGGCGGCTTTTAGGTCGATATAGACCGCGGCGGTTCCACTGACCGCCCCGCCATCGAGCGGGTGCAGATCCGTGTAGAGCCGTTCCACCCGGCGTAGCAGTGCGGACTTGCCGAGCTGTCGACCACCATAGACGAACATCGATCCTGTGGGGCTTTCGATGCGGTTTCGCTCGTCTGCTCGACCCACGAACACCTCGTCGGGGACCTCCCCGGCCGCATTCGGCTGGTAAGGATTCAGCGTGGTGAACGGCAGAGTGACGCGCTGGGTGAAACCCCATCCCGGTTCGGCACGGGTAGCAAGCCAGCCGATGACCGCTTCATCGATCACGATCGGCGAGAAACCCTTCCCACCGGCGGTTGTCCGGCTCAACACCCTCAACTGCAGACGGTCGGCAAAGGTAAGCACCCCGAAGTACAAGATCACGTTAGGCCGGGTCCTATTACGTTCCTCGATGAAATCCATCAGGCGGTTAGGTGTCACCGGGTCCCACACCATCGTGACGTCGTAGGTTCCGTGCGCCTGGCTACCCAACTGCGGAACATAGGAGCGGTCATAGTTCGCCGCGATCCGCGCCGTTGTGTATCCAGAGAGTTTGGTGCGGGAGACATCGGCCCGATACCACTCCTGTGCGCGCGGACTCAGTCCGATCATTCGCAGCACGGTGGCCAACGAGGCTCGATACTGGTCCCCTGCACGCCGCATTCGCTTCAGGGTCTTCCACGCGGCTAGACCTTCGCGTAGTTGCCGGTCGACCGGCACCGATTCGGAGTGAAGCGCCTTCTGGATCGCCGGGATCGGGTCCTCACCCTTAGCCTGGGCATCCGAGGCGATAGTGACGACACGCGGCAGGAATTCACTGAAGTCATCCCCCTGAGGTGCATCGACTTCAGGCAATGGCTGGCCGGTTTCCAAGAGCGTAAGGAACTCCACTGCGAGTGTCTCGTCACTGCTAGCGAGCCGGTCCAGCACCCTGGCCTTGCTTGCCTCATCACAGGCCAGCTCTCGGGTCCGAAGTTCGAGCGCGTGCCGCTCGGCGACTAAGGCTTGCTCGGCCTCCTCGGCGACCGCTTCCAGAGCGTCGATAGCTATATCGAATCGATCCCCGTGGGGCTTGTCGCCTATGAGCTGAATGCGCTCGGTTAAGTCGCGGGCCAATTCGTCTTTGTATAGGGCGCGAAGGCGGGCGGCTCCGTCCTCCGCAGCGCCGCGGGCCTTTTCGAATTTCATATGACCGGCCTTCGTGGCCTCAAGAATCCGGTCGCCGTAGCCTGCGCCTTCTAATCCGACTACGCCGATGTAGTCGCGCGCGGAAGCAATGTCTCCCTTATCGAGGTAACCGGCCACCACTACGTGCGGGTCCCGCGGACTCAACAGCTGGGTGATTTCGGCAGCTGTGGGAACCCGGGCGGGCCGATTCGTTGCGTCGCGGGGCAGCTCGAAGAGTTCCAGCAGTGACGTGTCGAGAACGTCCTGCACGGACTGGGCAGTTGGTTCAGGGGCGTCGCTGCGCAGCCAATACACGAAGGCGATCAGTGCTGCGTCGCCCACGCTGTGCGCGACCAGATTGCTAGGAGTCTGTGCGAGTGCGCGTTCGACGTCTTCGGCAGAGGCAATGTCCTTGAGGTCTCCGGCGGAGAGGATCGCGCGGCGTAGGTTCAGCAACCGTGAAAGTACCTCCCCTGTCTCCCGGAGGCTCTCGTGGAGCTGGATGCTGACCGGGCCAATAATCGGACGACGTCGCTGCTGCGATGTGCTGACTTCGGCGTCAGCGGCATCGAGTAAGCGTTCACGCTTGTGGTGGTCATTAAGTTGTTCGACCAGTTGGCTGATCTGGCCCCAATCCGGGCTAGAAGCCCCGGCCACGCCTCCAGCGGTCAATGCCGCCGCTGACTTCAGCGCCTCGGCAAGCGGCTGTCCGTCTTTGACCATGTGGCGCAGCACCTTCGAGCCGCGCTGAAACTTGAAGTTCCGCATCCGAAGTTTATTATTGAGGTGGTCCGTTACTGCGCGGCCGAGTTCGCCCCAGCGCAAAGCCAACTCCTCGCTGCTGGGTCCGGACTGCGCTTGCCGGCGGGTGTGACCACGCTGGACCGCGTTTGCCGCCGCCGTGAAAACCTCCTGGAAGCCGGTGTCCGCGAGATCTGCTGCGTCGATCAGCGACTGCAAGCCCAACGGGGGATAGCCCAGCCGCATCCCTGCCCGCAATGCTGCGGCCAATAGCAGGCGGGACTCGTTGGCGTCGAACGCCCTTATGTCGGCATCTGCGGGCAACAACGACAGTTCAAGGGCCTCGGCGTCGCACTGTGCTGCAGCACAAGCGAACAACAGCAGTTGACAGCGCGGCTGAGTTTCATCGGCTGCGACTGCGAGGTGGTACGCGAGACCCTCTCGACCTTCCAACAGGAGGCGTCCGATCAATGGCGGATCACCAACATCCCAGGGGAAGTCCGCAGGGAACTCTCCTAGGACCTCTTCTGCCGAATCGACCGCTCCTCCATCCGTGACAGATGATTCAGCCTGGGCTGCAAACGGATGCATGCCCTCAGCGGAATCTGCGTCCGATGGAGCGCCGGGCGCACCGGAAGCAGCCGCGAGCCAATCGGCGGGGCCAGTCTCGTCTTCACCCTCCAGCGCGTTTAGCCGCACCTCGCCTTGGTTGGCACCCGCTTCCTCCCCAACACCGACGCCCTGTTCTTCACCTTCCCGAGCTTCGGACTGTCCGGCATCCTGCTTTTCGTCGAGGGGGTTGAGTTCACACTCGACCGCAACCCTGTCGACTTCTTCGCCCGTTCCTCCAACACCATCCCCTAGCTGAGTGCCGTTGAGGATGGCTTGAAGCTCCTCGACGGAGACGAACCCGAACTGGGCGAGCGTGATCTCGATCATCGCCGTGCGGCCTTCACGTTGAAAAACCGCAATCACCTCATCTGCTATCCGAGCATCGTCGAGCCGCTTGGTGTCCCGTTCGGAGCGTTGGGACTCAAGCTCGTTGAGTCGGTCAAGCAGCGTGGGTAGATCCTCCGCACCAACGATGCCAAGGTCTGAGCCTGCGGCCAAGATGGCGTCCAACGCGATCGACCAGTTATCGACCGCCGCACCCAGCCGATCAGCGGGGCGGCCCCGTTCAATCGCGTCAGCAGCGGCGCGAAGGCGCTCAACCAGTCGTTCCGCCGCTACGTGAATCCGCTCACCCAAGTCGCGAATCGCCGACAACCCTGTCTCGCGATCAGCGTCAGTTTCCGGCCGAATGTCGGCCAAGAGCACAGAGGCTTCCGCGAAGAGCCGCTCAGTTTCATCCTGCTCGTTCAGAGTTTCGGCGGCCTCGGCGTCCTGCGAGTCCACCCGCCCTGCCTCAGGGGCGTTATCAGCCTCGCAAAGGTCAGCATCGGCGTCGGAGGTGTCGATGTCGGGTCCGGTACGCACGATGAGGCCGGGGGGCCAACCGTCCTCTCCCGGGTTCGGCGGATTGATCGCGAATCCAAGTAGTTCATCGAGACGTTGACGAACCTGATCCGCGTCGTCTACGTGGGTATCCTCCGCCACTGCACGTAACAGAGCACTTCCTGCGCTGGGTCCCAGCAAATAGCCGGCCGCAATAGCCCGCAGCATAAGCTCGTCGAACTGCTCGTCCGGTTGATCTTCCTCGTCGAGGAGGTGGTCCCAACCGTGGGCAAAGGAATGGGCAAAGGCGGCCGGATCTCTAGCTATCGCCGCTCGGACGCGACGGGCAACCTTCGGGGTGCCTCGGCGGAGATCCGTGTAATTCAAGTTAGCCATCCGCGCCCACAGGAGACCAATTCGCGGAATTGCCGCGATTCGCGCGACGTCATCGTTACTGAGCGCCATCATGGCTGCTCGCAAACCATTTCCCGTCACGTTTTCCTCCGCCCCGACCCAGACCGACTGATGTTACCGGCGTGCACCGACGGATTTGGCAGTCTCGGAATTCACGCCTCTCGGAACGCGCCAGTAGGTGGGCGCCATCGAGGTCGTTTAAGGCCGCCGGCGCGGACCAGGGCGCGGCCGCCCTAGAAGTCCCCCGAAACCTATGCGACCGCCGCTCGCGAGGCGATGAATATCTCCGTCGGCATCGCCTGGCGCAACCGCCAGGTTACCGCCATCGGGCGGCTGCCCTCATGCCTGACATAGTCGGCCGGGCCGAGGAACACATACGGCGAGGCGCCCAGGGCGTTGGTTTTCGTCTCCCGCACGAACAGCAAAACGTTCGTCCTATCACGCCGATGATTGATGTAGCGCTGGCCGGTCGGCGATGCAGCGTTCGTGGTCGATTGAGATTCCCAGTGGAAGAGCTCTGGGCTCAACGCGAAGTCGCGGTACATCGTCGTCGGCGAGTAGTCGGTGTCGGCCTTCTTCAGGGTGATCAACAAGACGTCGGTGTTGATGTCCGGACACCACGCGACACCCTCGCGCATGGTGCTCGGTGTCCGGGTCCCCGAGGTCCAGCCAACAGCGGCCAGGATCTCCTCCCGCGAGTAGCTAGCGTGCACCGCCAGCGGGACCTCCGCCAAGTCGGTCACCAGATCACCCAGCGGGGTGGTCGGCCGGTGCGCGGCGTTGAACCCGATGTCGATCACCTGGCGCAGTTCGTCGAACACCGGCTGGTCGCGCAGCTCCCACAGCGCATCAGCGGCCGTCTCATATCCACCGCCGTCGGGGAACAGCGAGTAGAACAGCATGTCGGCCAGCCGGGCTTCCACCGGGCTGCCGGCTTCGGCCGCTGAGCGCAGGATGCGCACGTATTCGTCGCGGCGGACTCTGTCATCGACATGCGCGACGGCCCGAACCCGTTTGACCAGATCGTTCTCGCGGTGGCCGGCCGGCGCCTGGAGTCGTCCGGCATCGCGGCACAGCGTGGTCCACGACTTGTCCTTGCGCAGGATGTCGTCGAGTTCCCGGCCCGACTCGTCGAGGAAGGACGCCAGGTCGGTGTTGGGGTGGGAACGCAACTCCGAGACCAGGGCGTTCCACCGCGGCGTGAGCTGCTGGCGGATGTTGGCCAGAACCACCTCGCGCGCAACAGCATCCAGCACGATCTGGCTGCCCGAGGGCAGGAAGGGAAAGCCGTGCTCGACCTGACGGCCGAGTTGCTTTCTACTCAGACCGGTGAGCGCTCGGAAGCGTTGGTCGAAGCGAAACTCTTTGCGTTGGTGGCCAACAAAGTCCAGGGCAGTAAGCACCGTCTTACCGGGGGCTGATCGAAGGCCACGGCCGAGTTGCTGGAGAAACACTGTCGCACTCTCGGTCGGCCGCAGAAATAACACGGTGTCGACGTTGGGGATGTCCAGGCCTTCATTGAACAGGTCCACGGCGAAGATGGCGTTGATCTCACGGTCCCGCAATGCCGCTAATGCCTCCCGTCGCTCGCTAGCTGAAGTTTCAGCAGATACCGCTCGGGCCGGAATGCCCGCCTGGTTGAATCGCTCGGCCATATATCGGGCGTGCTCGACGCTGACGCAAAAGCCCAGGGCGCGCATCGTGCGAACGTTGTCGATCTTGTCGCCGAGTTCCTTCAGGATGATCCTTGTGCGGGCATCGTTTCCGGTGTAGACCGCGCTCAGCGCCGCTACGTCGTATCCGCCGCGTTTCCAGGCGATCTTGTCGATCTCGGTCGGGTCATAAATACCGAAGTAGTGAAACGGGCACAGCAGCTGTTGGTCCAGGGCGTCCCAGAGCCTGAGCTCTGCAGCTACCCGGCCGCCGAAGAATTCGCGAACGTCGACACCGTCCGCGCGTTCGGGGGTGGCGGTGAGCCCGAGCAGTTCAATCGGGGCGACATGGTCGAGCAGCCGGCGGTAGGACCTCGCCTCGGCGTGGTGGAACTCGTCAACGACGACGACATCGAAGTGATCCGGGGCAATCCCGCTCAGTCGGGCTTCGGAGAGGGACTGGATGCTGGCGAAGACGTGCCGCCAGCGGGTCGGCTCCTCACCGTCGACCAGCAGTTCACCGAACGTCGACTCTGTGAGCACTTCCTGATACATCCGTCGAGCCTGAAGCAGGATCTCTTTGCGGTGGGCTACGAAGAGCAGGCTCAGGTCGCGGCCATGCTTTTGGCGCAGTCGCCTGTAGTCCAGCGCAGCGATGACCGTCTTTCCGGTCCCGGTGGCCGCGACGATGAGATTGCGGTGGCGGTCGTGAAGTTGCCGTTCAGCGTCGAGTTGCTCCAACATCTCGGCCTGATAGGGCTTCGGCTGAACTTCCAAGCCCGACAGAGTGATGACGACCCGCTCGCTTGTCTTCTTGCCGGACGCGATTTCGAGCGCCTCGCGCAGCCTCTCCCCATCATCGGCCGGCTGGTAAGGCTCGAACTCTTTGCTTACCCAGTAGGAGTCGAACGTTGCGCGGAACTTCTCCAGAAGATGCGGGGTCGATACGGAAGATAACCGGACATTCCATTCCAGGCCATCGACGAGCGCAGAGTGCGACAGGTTGCTCGAGCCGACGTAGGCGGTGTTCAATCCGGTCTTGCGGCCCAACATCCAGGCCTTGGCGTGCAGCCGTGTTCGACTGATTTCGTAGTTGATCCGCACCTCGGCGCCATATTCGTTAACGAGCGCATCGAGCGCCCTGGCGTCGGTCGCACCAAGATAGGTGGTCGTGATGACGCGTAGCTTTACGTTGCGCTGCTTCAACTGTGAGAGCTCGTCTTCGAGCAGCCGCACGCCCTGCCACTTGACGAAGGCACAGAGCAGATCGACGTGATCTGCGCTCGCCAGCTCAGCGCGAAGTTCAGCGGCAAGCGTCGGCTCGTCGCGAGAACTGGTCATCAGCGCCGTGTCAGAGAACGGCGTTGCAGGTCGGATGTAGCGCGAGGAGTCGATTACCCCGGTCGGCATGATGGCATCGAGCCGCTTGATCCGATCGGAGCCCTCTGTATAGAGCACTTCCTGCAGCGCTTCGGGATCCGGAAGCGCCAACAGGATGTCGCGCACCAGGGCGACCCGAGCCTGGGGCGTCCGGGCGCTGCGTAGCGCCTGCTCGATCAGGGCAGAGAGATGCCGGGTGATGACGAGTGGCTGCTCTGCCTCGTCGACGTCCTGAAGATCCGACACAAGATCCGCGTTCGAATTCAGCATCTGCTGAAGACGCTTGGTAAGTAGTGATTCGTAAACGCCCGGTTCCACAATCGGGAGATTAACCGGCGAGTCGGACAATCCGGGAGATCATTCCTCTGACACGGCGGGCCCCACTGGGTGGAAAGTGGTATCGATCCGCCGTAGCCTTCGCGACCTAAGTAGTCGCAGCAGAGCGCCTGCGGCGCTCGGTTCGACCGGATCACGATCTCGCGGCGAGATCCGCGTCATGCGCGACCTATCACGGGGCAGCCCGACCCGCAAGGACGAATCCCGAATACCGGCGCGGATTGCCGTCTAGGCAGCGACGCCGGACTCGTTGTAGTCCAAGCACCGCTGCTGCGCCTCGAGCGCCTCTAGACCATCACCGGCGAGGTCGCACCGCTCGGAAATCCAATAGGGCCTGGGTCCGGGTCCGAATAAGAAAGGGC
>JBJTGN010000403.1:0-7567 GCA_046093905.1 Actinomycetota bacterium | reverse complement strand
AGTCCGACTTGCGAGCCCATCATCATCCCAGTCGTCAAGGGGTCATCGCTCGGGCTGCTGACCGCCTTGCTCATCGTCTGGCATGCCTGTGTCCTCGATGTGGCACACCTGGCTGGGGAGTCGGACGTCGAGAGGCGGGGGCTCCGTGCGCACTGTGTGGTTGCAGAACCAAGCAGGTTCGGTTCCAACACGACGAGTGTGCGCGATGTGACTTCACGGAGTCGACAGATGTCAGTCCGCCGGATGGTGTCGACCCAGCACTGTGTCCTAGGTGCAATCCATGAGCTGAAATCTCACCCGAGCACGATCTTTGCCACTTCGTAGTACAGCGGGATACCGATGATGATGTTGAAGGGGAACGTGACTGCAAGAGCCATGGTGAAGTAGCGACTCGGCCGTGCTTCCGGGATCGCATATCGAACGACCGCGGGGACGACGATGTAACTACCGCTTCCTGCCAAAGTTGCGAGCAAGGCTGTGTCACCGACGCTCAAGTCGAGAAGAAGACCGAGACTCAACGCCAACGACGCCCCCAAGAGTGGCGTGATCAGACCGAAAGCAATGAGAAATGGACCGACATCTCTGACTTCCCTGAGTTGTCGAGCGACAAGGAGACCCATCTCGAGAAGGAAGAAGGCAAGAAGTCCTTTGAAGAGGTCGGAGGTGAATGGTGCCATCAGCTCAGCCCCTGAGGGCCCACTGATCGCTCCCACGATCATCGATCCGATCAAGAGGAGGTGCGCACCATCGGTGAATGCCTCGTGAAGTACTTCCTTGATGGAGAGGGGCGCAGGGTTTGTGTCGGTGCGCTCATTCGAGGCCGCAACGTCGGAGCTTCTGTCTCCGTCGAGAAGCTCGGCGGACACGAGGGTCGTCGTTTCAGAGGCATTCGCCATCACGCGCTCCGTATTACGTATCGACTCGCTGGTCTGACGACTTCGAGCCCACGTCGCGAGGAGGACAGCCATGATGATGGCTGGTGACTCCATCACGACAAGTGCGACCGTGAGGTATCCGCCTGCTTCGACATCACGCGTCGCTAGGAATTGTGATGCGGTGACGAACGTGACTGCGCTCACCGACCCATAGGTGGCGGCAATCGCTGCGGCATCGAATTGATTCACCTTTCGGCGGAGAACCGGAAAGAGAAGTGCAGGCATTGCGAAGGCCAGAAGAAGAGCAGCACCGACCACCTTGAGGCCGTCTCCTCCGAGACCTGCATCATTGAGAGCTTGTCCGCCTTTGAAACCCAATGCCATGAGGAGGTAGAGCGAGAGGAACTTCGCAACTTGAGCTGGGACCTCGAGATTCGAGCGGATCGTGCCGATGACAACTCCGACGACAAAGAAGAGAATCGCGGGGTCGGTGAGGTTCTTCAGGACATCGGCTTGCACGGGCTACTCCTCGTATCGTATTTCCTAAAATTGACTTGATAAACATGAATCAAACAACAAGTAATTTACTCGTTGGAATTCTCCGTCGAAAGACTGCTCGTCAATGAACGTCGAGGCTCGTACCCCGGACGGTAAGGTGGAGCATCGGTAAACCCGATGAATCCAATAGTCTTTGTTGGCAATAGAAATGAGAGGCGTCCCTGATCGGGCTACAACCGGTGTTCGAGTCTCGCAGCGTGCTTTCTCAGGGAACGGTGCGAATTTGCTCGGCGGATCCGACGTGGGAAGAGGGCTAGCGTGGGACAAGTGTCGCTGATTGGCATCGGAATTTCATGGCGAGAAACCTCGCTGGGTGTTCTCGCCCACTACGGTCGTCGAGTCGATCGAGTGCGCCGGGTCATCGATGATGAATTGTTTGGCCTGGTGCGAGGTCGAATCGTCCTGTCCACCTGTAATCGCTTCGAAGTCGTCGCCGACGTCGAACCGGACAGGATTGTCGAGGGAGCGGAGCGCCTTCGGGATGTACTGGAACGAGACTTCGAATCACCGATCGAACAAGGATGCTTCGTCATTCGATTCGGACTCGACGCGGTGCATCATCTGTTCCGTGTGACGAGTGGCCTCGAGTCGATCCTTGTCGGAGAGACAGAGATCACCGGTCAGGTGCGAACTGCTGCGAAAGTTGCACGGTCGGAGCGGCGCACGACGAGTCTCATCGAACGGGTCGTCGATCGTGCCGTTGCAACGTCTCGACACGTACGTCCTGCGGCGTTTCTCGATGGTCGTTCATTGCTCGGCCTCGGCGTCGACATTGCCTCGGAGCTACTCGATGGCTTTTCCGGTCGTTCGGCTCTCGTCATCGGTTCGGGTTCCTACGCGCGATCTGCTGTTGTCATGCTTTCGTGTCGAGGAGTCGAGAAGATTCATGTTCACTCTCCGAGTGGACGGCAGTCGGTCTGGAGGCTCGACGAGAAGTTCAACTCCTCCCTTGCCGTCGTCGGCGATGCGGAACTCGGAGACTGCCTTTCGAATGTCGACCTTGCGCTCGGATGCAGTGGTCAAACCGATCCGGTCGTAGGAGCGTCACGCTCACACTTTCTCGAGGGTCGTCGGGTGGTCGTCATCGACCTTTCGCTCTCGCCAGACTTCGACTCCCGAATCGCCGAGCACCCGGGCGTCTCCTATGTTGGTCTCGATGAAGTCTTCGGTCGGGCACAGTCCTTGTCTGTCGAGGATGGACAATCCGCCGCATGGTGTGTGGCAACACGAGCTCACGAATTCGTCACCCGATATGGTTTGGCGTCCAACAACTCCGTGAATCGACCCGAGGCCATGCTCAAGGCTGATGTCGGACGTTAGGCGTCTTCGAGTTGGGACGCGCGGAAGCGCGCTCGCACGAATTCAAACCCGCATAGTCACGTCGGGCTTCATGACCGACCTACCCGTCGATGTCGTAGTGATTGAGACCGAGGGCGATGATGTGTCGATTCCACTGTCTTCGGCTGGTCGACCTGGTGTCTTCGTGGGTGCTCTGCGTTCGGCATTACTTGCAGGTGACGTCGACGTCATCGTCCATTCGTACAAGGACTTGCCCACTGCCTCGATCGAAGGAGTCGTGCTCGGCGCAGTTCCTGTGCGAGCGGATCCACGTGATGCGATCGTTGCTCGCCGTGGCGCGACGCTTGGCGGGCTCACACCGGGCGCCGTCGTTGGGACCTCGTCTCCTCGGCGGGCTGCACGAGTTCGCCACTTGAGGCCTGACGTTCAGGTGCGACCGATCCGTGGCAACGTCGACACTCGACTTCGTCTTGTCGACGAGGGAGTTTTCGATGCAGTAATCCTCGCAGTCGCGGGACTGCAGCGACTGGAACGAAGCGATGCGATCACCGAGGTGCTCTCGATCGACGAGATGATTCCTGCTCCGGCCCAAGGGGCTCTCGCAGTCGAGTGTCGTCAGAGCGATGACGTGTCCCGTCGATTGCTCGGCGACCTCGACCACCCGGAGTCAAGGATTTGTGCAGCGGCCGAACGAGCGGTTCTCGCCGGTCTTGCGACGGGGTGTCAGACTGCGCTCGGAGCGCTGGCCACTCATCGCGCGGGGCGACTTCGGCTGATCGCCGAACTTTCCGATCCTGTGGACGACGAACACGAACGGCACGTCCTCGAAACTGTCTCGGCAGTTGACGACGAGGCGTCGGCTCGGGATCTCGGTCTCGAGATGGCGAGACGATTCTCCCAAGGTTCAATCATTCGGCGCTGGGGGCAGTCGTGACTTTGCCTGTCCTCCTCATACGTCCCGCTGATAATGATGTCGATCGTGAGGAATTGTCTCGACGAGGTATCTCCGTCGTGGAATGTCCGCTTCTTCGAGTGGAAACGCTTGCCGATGCTGCTGGAGCCATGAAGATGATCGAGCATCTCGTACCGGGCCATTGGCTCACTGCCGTGTCGGGAAACGCGATTCGATCGCTGACCGAGCTTGTAGGTGTCGAGAAGTTGCGTCGGTTGGTCTCGTCCGGAGTGAAGTGTGCAGCCGTTGGAGAAGCAACGGCTCAGCATCTCGTCGGACTCGGGGCTGAACATGTTGTCGTTCCTGAGCGCAACGATGCTGCAGCACTTGCCGACGCTCTGGTTGAGCTCGAGCCGAATGGAACCGCTGTGATCCCGAAGGGGAATTTGGCGATGGCCACACTGCCATCTGTCCTGCGAACTGCCGGGTGGACGGTGTACTCAGAAATCGTGTACCGGATTCTTGAGATAACTGAACCCCCTGAGATTCTGGATCAATTGGAACAGGGGGATTTTGCAGCCATTGTGGTTCGGTCGCCGAGCGCAGCCAGGGCTTTGGCGCGCTGGGTGGGGCCATCGGCGCCTCCAGTTGTGTGTGCAGGTCAGACGACCGCCATCGCAATCCGTGAGGCTGGTATGAAGGAAGCGGCGGTCGCACGGTCGGCGCGACCGAAGGACATTGCTGATGCCGTGGCAGCGGTGATCGAAGAGGTGACCCGAGCATGAGCCGACTCGAACGTCCCCGACGGCTGCGCACGACATCGTCCATGCGAGCGCTCGTTCGTGAGGTGAGTTTAGATCCGAGTTCGCTCATGCTGCCGTTGTTCGTGCGAGAGGGTCTCGACCACCCCCGTCCGATCGTCGGCCTCCCGGGGGTGGTCCAGCACTCGCTGTCCTCTCTCGAAAGTGCTGTCGACGAAGCTCGATCTGTCGGTGTGGGGTCGGTGATGCTCTTCGGGGTTCCAGAAACTCGTGACGCGGAAGGATCAGAGGCTTGGAATCCGGACGGCATCCTTTCGCGCGCAATTGCGGTGGCGCGTCGGAGAGTCGGCGACGATCTGGTGGTTGCTGCTGATCTGTGTCTCGACGAATTCACGAGTCATGGGCACTGTGGAGTCCTCGATGAACACGGTGTCGTCGACAACGACCGAACTCTCGACTCGTACGCTCGGATGTCGATCGTGCTCGCCGACGCCGGTGCCCATCTCCTCGGCACGAGCGGCATGATGGACGGCCAAGTGAGAGCGGTTCGAGAGGCGCTCGACGCGGCTGGCCGTGTCGACGTGGCAATCATTGCCTATACGGCCAAGTTCGCATCCTCGTTCTACGGTCCTTTTCGCGCTGCGGTGGAGAGTCCTCTGACCGGAGACCGTGCCACATATCAGCAGGATTTCGCGAATGTTCGGGAATCCATGCGAGAAGCCCGCCTCGATGTCGGGGAGGGTGCAGACATCATCATGGTGAAGCCCGGTCTTGCGTATCTCGATGTCTTGAGTGCAATCAGCGCTGCGGTCGATGTGCCCACTGCGTCCTACATCGTGTCGGGGGAAACCGCGATGGTCGAGGCGGCGGCGGCAACCGGTGCTCTGGATCGAGATCGTGCGATTCTCGAGATGGTGACTGCAGTGCGAAGAGCTGGTGCCACCGTCGTCTGCACGTATTGGGCTGTCGAGGTGGCCCGTCGACTCGCTCGATCGGGCACGTGATGGAGACTCGATCCTCGGCCCTGTGGTTCGAGCGGGCGCGCCGGGTTGTGCCCGGAGGAGTCAGTTCGCCCGTTCGTGCCTTTCGTGCTGTTGGAGGCGTTCCGCGGTTCTTCGTCCGCGGTGAGGGTTCGCTCGTGTTCGATGTCGACGGCAACGAGTACGTGGATCTCGTCGGGTCATGGGGTCCGATGATCGTCGGCCACGCCCATCCTCACGTCGTCGACCGGGTTCGTACCGCTGTCGAGGCCTCGGCATCGTTCGGAGCTCCGAGCCCGAATGAGGTCTTGCTCGCCGAAGAGATCATCGACAGGGTCAGTGCCGTCGACAAAGTTCGATTCGTATCGAGCGGAACCGAAGCGGTCACGACAGCGTTGCGATTGGCACGCGCCGCAACCGGTCGCTCCAAGATTGTCAAGTTTGCTGGCTGCTACCACGGTCACGTCGACGCTTTGTTGGTCGAAGCTGGATCGGGAGTGGCGACTCTCGGCCTCCCCGACTCTCCTGGAGTCACGCCCGGGCAAGCGGGTGACACCATCGTTCTCACATACAACAATCCCTCCGAGCTCGCGGAAACATTCGATCGTTTCGGTCGCGAGATTGCAGCGGTGATCACTGAGGCTGTTCCTGCCAACATGGGCGTGGTCCCACCGATCCCAGGTTTCAATCGGGCGATCTCGGAAGTGTGTCGTGCCAATGGATCGATGTTCATCTTCGATGAAGTGATGACCGGATTCCGCGTTGCGCGCGACGGCTGGTGGGGAGCACTTCGCGAATCGTGGACGCCCGATCTGTTCACGTTCGGAAAGGTGATCGGCGGCGGTTACCCGGTCGCGGCGGTAGCAGGTAGAGCCGAGGTGATGGATCTTCTCGCCCCCGAAGGTCCGGTGTACCAAGCCGGCACCTTGAGCGGGAATCCGGTCGCAACTGCTGCAGGTCTCGCAACTCTCGAACTGTGTGATGATGCGCTGTACCGACATCTCGACCAGAGGGCATCGGAGTTGGTCGACGTCGTCGGTCAGGCTCTCTCGCGTCATGGAATTCCTCACATCGTGCAAGCTGCAGGCAATCTCTTCTCGATCTTCTTTCGGGACGGTGGAGTGGAAAACTTCGGTGATGCGCGCAATCAGAACACGGGCGCTTTTGCAACCTTCTTTCACGCCATGCTCGAAGAAGGAGTGTCACTACCGCCCTCGGCGTTCGAGGCGTGGTTCGTGTCGGGGGCCCACCGGGATCGTGATATCTCGGTTGTAGCCAGGGCCGCTGAGCGCGCAGCCAGTCGTTTGGCGCGTCAGCAGGAACTGAGTCAGAGTTCGAAGACTTCAGGCTCGACTTGAGCACCGTGCTCTGAAGCCCGCCTGAGCAGTTCGACAAGCCTCGAGAATTTCCCGCCATCACGTTCTCGGGCGGTGACCGGCATCACTATCGAGCCGACATTCGATCGACCGGTGATGATCACGACCATGGATCCGAACGCGTCGAACCGAACGAGAGCCCGGTCGACCTGATCGGGTCCGATGTGCCTTGTGCGTCCGAAGAATCTCATGGAGACGCGGTCGTGGTCGATGTCGACTCGTCGGCCGAACTCGACGGTGAGAATCAGAGACACTGCTCCAACGACCGCGATGAAGATGAGGACGTCTTGCATCACCGAACTGCCATTAATGGATTCGTCGCGACGTGTGAGACGAATCCGTCCGGACCCTCGGTGTGTGCGCCTCTGATGGTGACCCGTCGCATTCGGCGCTCCGCAAAGCCGTAATCGTCGACGGCATAGTGCATCGTTGCTCGGTTGTCCCAGATCACAACGTCGCCTGACGCCCAACGATGTCGCAAGGTGAACTCCGGTCGCGCAGCGTGGGCATAGAGCAGCGCAAGGAGATGCTCACTTTCGATTCTCGAAACATTGGTGATGTGAGATGTGAAGCCCGGATTCACGAAGAGGGCGGGTCGCCGTGTCGATGGATGGATGCGAACGACTGGATGAATCACAGGTGGGACCTTCGATGCGTCATCGAACAACGTCTGCGCATCGTCACGCGAGAGTGCCGAATCGAACGGGTCGCCCCAGTAGGCGATTGGTGCAATACGGTGGACCGCCTGCAGGGAATCGATTGCTCCACGTAGGGCAGGGTGCAATTCGGCGTAGGCCGTTCGCATGTCGACCCACTGTGTGTCACC
>JBJTGN010000402.1:0-5726 GCA_046093905.1 Actinomycetota bacterium | reverse complement strand
GACCAGTCCAGACATACCGACTTCGCGGCGTCGGTCACTGTCTGGAGCACCGGGCCCGCGGTCTGGGCGAGCCCACCCTTGCCGGCTGCCCCCAGGTGCCCGCGCGAGGCCTGCTCCATCTGCTGGGCGGAGTCTCGGTCGACCCTGGCCTCGTCCTTGAGCAGGTTTGACGCCTGAAGCACCTGGGCACGGGTCATCTCCAGCAGCGACAGCGCCACAGGAATGCTCAGAGTCGCCGAGTACTCCGTGGTGGACCGCAGCACCCTCGCGTACAGGTCACTGCCCCACTCGCGCAGCTGCTGGCCCAGCTCTGTCTCCACTTGGCGCAGCATCGCAGCCCTCTCCTGGGTCGCGGTCGCAATAATCTGCTGCTGCCATGCCGCCGCCGATTGCTGTTGGGCAGGCATTGGGCGCTTGATCGAGTTGGACACTTCCGTCAGCTTGGCTTTCATCACCTCGTTCGAGACGAAACGGTCCGACACCATCCGTGCGCCGCCCTCTTTCATCTCCTGGAGCGCACACGCGACAAGGAACCCGTCACTGTTCCGGCGGGTGAGTTCGTTCACCTTTGCCGGTCCCGCCATGGACTTCGTCGCGTCTTCCCCAAGTGTCGAGTAGGCCACTGACTCAAACCCGTCGACAAGATGTTCGACAATTGAGCGGTGCAACAGGGCGCGCAGGTAATCACGGAAACGGTCACGCCCGATTGACACAGTCGCGCTCCCGAACGACGATGCGACACCCTCCAAAGACGCCCCTGCGAAGCCATACCCGCCGGCGTTTGCCTGCTTGGCAGTCGCCCAGTTCGTGGTGATGAAATTCTGGAACTCTGTCTGTACAGCTGACGACGTGGTGACGGCTGCAAGAGCCTCGCCGACGGCACGGTAGACATTCTTGCTGTCCAGCAGGTCCAGCCCGTCAATGGACTTGCGCCCGATAAGAAACACGCTGTGCGGCCCACGCGTGTGCACCGCAACGTTAGACGGGATGAGCTTACTGTCCGCGTGCTCGTCGTCCCAATAGGCCGACATCATCTCGGACATGAATGCCGCGGCGTTCGCAGCCATCAGGTTGTCAGCGACATTGCCGAAGATGTCGGGAGTGAACGCGACCAACACTGGGAACGCACCGTCATCGTGAGTGCGGCGCACCAGGTCGACGACGTCCAGCATGATACCTGCACCGGTTCCGCCCGCCATCGAACCGAGGATGGTGAGCGGTGCGGGCACTACAGTTCCGGCCGGGACGTTGATTCCCAGGTGCTTTGACACTTCAGCGAGCTCCGGACCGCCTGCGGCGCACTGGGTGAATGCATATTGGATTCGCTGGCGGACAGTTCCCTGGAGCGCCAGCACACCGGCCATCCGGCCTACTGCGCGCAGCTTCCCCGCACCCTCTTGGAGCGGGACAATGACCTGGTCGGGTCGTGGCCTCCATCCACGCAGATCCTTGAACGCTTCGGGGTCTTGGGTGGGGCCGAACTTCGAGTCCACTGCCTGGTTGAGCCCCTGGTAGGTGGGAAATGCCAAAGAGACGCTGACGTAGTCATTGTTCGGCAGAAACGGGATCGTTGCGTCTTCCTGTGTCGTCAGGGTGTCAATACCGATGAACTGCCATGCCGAAGGGAAGCCCCCTTCCCAACCCTTGTGCTCGAGGTGTCGTGCGACAGAGTCCCGGACGTACCGGACGGCCTTCTGTCCCGAACCCCCACATCCGATGAAAATCACTGGCCTCAACTTGTTGTTCTCCTTCGTTTACCTGTCTGTTCTGGTTGTTTTTGTGTAGCGAACTACGAAAAACGGTCTGGCGGGCCGGGTGGTGTCCCTCCGCTGTCGCCGAATTGAGTGTCATGCGAGGACTGAACGGCCGAGTCTTGCCGCTTTCGCCCCCAGATCTTCCGACGTCGGGGGCGAGGCGGTTCCTCGTGTACTACCTGAGGGGAGGCAAATCCACTGAACCTGTCATTGGGGTCTGCTGTTGGAGGGACATCAATTCCCCTTCCTGCCGGGTCCAGCCCGGTCACCTCATCAACAGATGCTGATTCCGCCTCCTTGCGGAGCCTCTCCACGAGTCCCGCCAGGTCGCTCCCGATATTGCTAGACGCCATCTCCATGCTCAGGTTCAGTTCCTGGGTAGCCAGGTCGACCTGTGTCAACGGTGCGAGATACGCGATCAGCTCGCCATCGACACTTCCAACGCCATCAACCAGTCTCTGAACCTCGACTTCCGAGATTGCCAGTGCCCACTGTCCGGCCAGGGCCAAGTCAACATGGCCAACAGTGGGAGTCATCCCCTTCTTCGGTTCACGCACACCACGTGATCCGATCACGACGAACCCAGATTTGCTGACATCACCGAGAGGACGGGAAGTAGACCGCTTGAAGGTCCGCCACGGTGAGCACGAGAACTCGAACCCGAAGACATCAAAGGAGGATTTCGACTCGGCATTCTCGATCGCGAAACCCTGCTCCAGACGGTCAGGCGAAACTCGTTTCGGGTTCAGGCTGACCACGCCTTCCGGGGTGACGGTGGTGTCAAAACGAATTCTCAGTGATGTCGCAGGCAAGGGCGCAAACCTGGAGATGAGGACCGAAACACCGAACCGAATCAGTCCCTGAATGACAAAGAACGAGACAAGCAACAACAGCGCAGCCCACAGGCCGGGCCAAGGATTTATGGACTTCTCAGTCAACACCTTGATGGGAATGTTCTTAGCTGTGGGCTTCCCATCAGCGCCAATGAACTCAGTCTTGAGTAGCAGGGTCGGTGCCCCGTATGTCTCCTTATTCGGCTTGATGTCCACGAAGCAGACTTTTTCCTCGCGAGGGGCCAACTTGCATGCAGAAGACTCGACGACCTCGAATAAGCCGGTGTTCTGGTCGCCGGCCTCGAACTGCCCGATTCGGATCTCGCTATTCCCCGAGTCAGCGCCCACAAACCGAAGTCCTACCGTCCTGCGTGGGGTGCCCTTGAACAGCAGGTCATCAGCCTCGACGCCCTTGAAAGTGGGTGAGCCAGCGCCATTGTTTACGAACACTTCAAAACGGACGGCAGGATAATCAATCGGGATAGGAGAACCATCTGCCATCTTCAAGCCCGAGATGTCCCCCACTGGCTGCACGCTCAACTGAAGGCTGGCAAGGGACCCAAAAGGATCTGCCTGGAGTATCGACTGGATGGTCGACCGGTCCACCACGAACGACCCCTTTCCGACACCAGTCTGATATTCGACCGTCTTCTTGTCGAGACCGCCTATCAGCGCCACATCGAGGCGACTGATCCCCATTGACCCAGCAGATGGTGCAACCTTCATCTTTATGTCGGTTGCCGCAAACCTGTTGATCTTGAGGCCTTGATCGGTGTAAGCAGGGTCAAGAACGACATCGGCCTGGCCGACAAAACTTACCGATCCCTTTGAGTTCGCGGCATCTGGACCGTTGAATTGAAGCACCCATTCACCAGAGAGACCCCGGGACTTCGATTTGCTCGCCGAAATCAGAACCCTGTTCCTCGAGACATTGGTGAACCGCACTATGTCCACCGCCATAGGGTCTGCCGGGTCCTCGTTCTTTCCCAGGAGTCTCCGTGGGGCGAAATCCGGACCACTGAGCACCACCTCCACGTCAGTGGATGGGCGCGAAGCAAGAATGTTGAACGCCGAGATTGTGTCGTCCGCGGTGAAGGACAGTTCTTTGCAGACCAGCCCTGCCTGGGCTTCGCAGTCGGCCAGCACCGGGGTGTTGCCGGGATCGGGCACGCCCGGCAATTCCTTCAGTCCCTCGAAGATCGAGTCGACAATCTCATCGGCATTTGAGGCCAGCTGGAATGACCCGAACGGCATGATCTCGCCACAGGAATTCACCTTGACGGATTTAGCGTTCTTGCTCTTCGCAAAACCGTCTGACTCATACGGCTCGTCCCCAACTGCAATCATCCGCATGAGACCGAGCTGCTTGGCCTCCTTGTTCAGGCCGGCAGCAAGAATGAAAACACCACTTGACCGAAGCTGGTTGACCAGTCCATCTGCCCCGCAAACTACTGACTCAATCTGTTGGCGTTCTTTGGAATTGAATCCCCGGGCGTTGTCGTCGTCATGCTGCCCGTCACTGAACCACATGAGCATTCGGCACGCTTTACCCCCGGCATTTTCGAACGACTGCTTGGCGCCCTCAAGCCCCTTGTGATACCGCGTGTACTTCTGGTCGTCCCGCTCTGATTGCCCCTTCAATGCTGTTCTAATTGCAGGAAGACTGAGGTCGTTGAGTTCGGTGAAGTCCAGATGAGTGGAGTACCCAGCTCCGAATCCGGCCAGGGAGATCCGTATTTGGAGGGTCTGCACGTCAGAAGCGCTGAACCCAGCGGTCGCTGCAACCGACGAGTGCAAGACCTCCACGACCGACATCAATGCCTCTACGCGCGCATCCCCCGGGTCATTGCCAGGTTTCCCGTCTAACTCGCGAAGACTCTTGGACTCGTCGACAAGCATGAGCACGTCCAGCGAACGCTTCTCGTTGATGCACATTGCCAGATCGCCGAATGTTCGCTGTTCAAATGCACGAGCAGTGGTAGAGAATGCCAGTGGCAAGAACAGCAACGTGACCCCTGCGGTCAGGATTCTCTTCCAACTGCTCATCAGAAAATGCTCCCGCCTCGGGCAACGTCGAATGCGAGCCGCACGATGTGGCCGATAGCGATGAGAAGAACTCCGTACCTGGCAATCCCAAGGACCAAACGAAAGGAGTCATAGCTGACATAGTTCGAATTCCCACGGCGTTTCTGGTCGACGAGCGCGGTGACGCCACCAGATACTGAGGCAATCACACTCGTGAGATAGCCGAGAGAACTGCTCCCGAGAAAGAAGACGACCGAAACAAGGCCAAGAAGACCGACGATGCCGACCAGTGCGAAGGGCGGCCGTACCAGCCCGTCGCCTTGCCCGTCAGTCTCCACCGCGAACTGGTCGTTAGACCAGTCAGTTCCCATGCCCCCCGCCACCTGTGCGAGTCTAGGCCAGGGTTCATCGGCCAGACAATGTTGAGGAACGAAGGCTCCTCCGGCCCGAATTGCCAGGAATGGCTCGGCAGCCTTTGGCCCAAATGAGGCCACAACATGGCCACAATTGAGATTGCCCTCATCCTGGGCCACCCGGTCAGTGAAGCCGGAGGTCGGCCACCACTGGTTGGTGGTCAGAGGCAGGCTTGGGGTCCTTGAACAAGGGGACGACATGGCTGGCAGCCCCGTGAGCGAGGTCACGCGAGATGAACACGAAGTCGCAGTGGTAGAAGTACTCGACACGCCCGGGGCCGACCCAACGCAGCGTCATGTCAGGTTCCTCACCGTGCGCCACTCCGTTCGCGTGGTGATACGTCGACACGAGCCCCAGGTCCGCCGACCTCGTCAGATTGGCAAGGTGAGGGACGATAGAAGGGCCCTGGACAGAAGCATTCAGGTCACCCGCGACGATGCACCCACCCTGTGCGATCGTCTGCCCGTGATGCTCAAGCACCATCCCGAATTGTTCCGCATACGGAGGGCGCCCGTCACCACGGTTCTTGTTGGTCCAGATGGCGAGCAGTCGGAGATCGTGCCCGTGGGCTGAATGGCTCAACCGCGCAGTCCTCACCCAGGGCAGCCCGGCGCCGTCTTCAATCCAGTCCGCTGACCAACCGTTCCTCACGTACAGCCCTGTGCCCTTCTTCGCGCCCTCGTACGGCGGGTACCAGAGC